>CAZHBL010000160.1:0-9877 GCA_964530105.1 uncultured Pirellulales bacterium
AAAGAGCTCGGATACGCATCGCGAAAAATCGGCATCAATTGGGTGGATATTTCAAAAACACAGCAGACATAAAATGCTTCTGAGTACGACCATATTCCGGTCCTCCATATAAAAAACTTTAGAATCTTAATTATTGCTATTTAAATGCAAGGTACATAGAATTATAGATATGGGAAAGGCCGGGAGTCGTTTGTATCGAGCGGCCGTCGAGAAGTGAACTCTTAAAGAGCCGGGATATGACTAAATTCGAGTCCATCAAGGATGTCTTGGATTTCGCAATAAGCCGGGAGATTGAAGCTCAGGCATTTTATTTGAAATTGGCGGATATGGCGGAGACGCCGGAGATGGCCAAAGTGTTTTCGGATCTGGCCTCGGAAGAGTTAGAGCACAAGACAAAGCTTCAAACCATCAAGGCCGGCCAAATCGGGATAGACATGGAACAAGTCGGCAACCTTGGTATCACCGATCATGTAAAGGATGTTGAACCGCACTCAAAGATGAGTTACATAGACCAGCTTATTGTGGGAATGAAAAAGGAAGAGAAATCGCGTAAGCTTTACACCGATCTGGCGACAATAACTCAAGAGCAGGAACTGAAAGAAATTTTTCTGAAGTTAGCCAAGGACGAAGCCGAACACAAACTGCGATTTGAAATTGAGTACGATTTGATGACCTTCTGAAGGAACCTTACGTGATTGTCTAAGAAGACTCCGGCACGAAACATATCGTAGCTCAATATACCAAATTTTCTCAATAACGTTTTAGCTACACGCCCAATATTTCAGACCATTATGTTAAACCAGACACTTATTTTATTCTCTGAGTTTCCGAGATTCAAGCTATATGGCCCAAAAAGATTGATGGGGCATAGGAATACGATTATACTGCTTATGATAGCTATGTGCCATGTAGCTTTTAATACCTTATTACAATCGGAAAGGCACAGACGTGGGCATGTTTGATACTGTCGGCAAGGATTCCGGAAATAAACGTAAAGAAAACACGCTTAAGAAACTTGAGCGGATGAAAAAAACGCTTTCTCATCAGGAGCCGGACAGGGTACCGATCAGCGACTTTTTCTGGGGCAGCTTCATCGAACGATGGCGAAAAGATCTTGGATTAGCCGACGATGCGAATCCGTATTTTTACTACAATCTGGACTGGATTGTAACCGTACCGAACATGGACCCGTTTATCCGCTCATTCGAGACTCTGAAAGAAAGCAGCGAAGAAGTGGTTGTCAAGACCGGTTTCGGTGCGATATTGCGCAAGAAGTTCGACGCTCCGATGCCGGAATTTATAGACTTTGAGATAGATACAATTGACAAGCTCGAAGCACTCCAGTTCGATAACCCATATGACAGACGACGTTACTATGAGGCCGGCGACAACCAGATCGGCGGTGTGGGAGACGGTTTTGAGCGGAACTCACCGGCATGGACTGAAACGGTCATATCTCTGCATCCGGATTTTCCGGTCTTCGGCAGTATAATCGAATGCAATGAGTGTCTCACGCGGCTAATCGGCCCGGAAAACAACATGCTGTGGATCGGCATGCACCCGGAACGTATGGGCAAGATCATCAACCGTATCGGTCAGTTCTACCTGGATTGTACAAAGGCCCAGATCGATGCCGCAGATGGTTTGCTGGACGGCTTTGTGATATGGGGCGATGTGGCTTATAAAAAAGACATGTTTTTTTCGCCCGATTATTGGCGCATGTATTTCAAGCCCTGGGTAAAGGCAATGACCGAATATGCCCATTCAAAAAGCTTGATGGTGATATACCATGGCTGCGGTAATATTAACCGGATACTCGACGACTACATTGAAATCGGTATCGACGCCATCAATCCACTGGAGGCCAAGGCGGATCTTGACGCCGTGGACCTGCGTCGTAAATACGGCCATAAGCTTGGTATCTGCGGAAACAGTAATATCCAGATATGGGAGACCGGCGACGAGAAAAAAATTCGCAAAGAAGTGCTGACAAAACTCAATGCAGCCAAAGGCGGCGGCTATATTTTCCAGTCAGACCACTCTGTTGCAAGCAGCGTTTCCGGGCATGCTTATGACTATATCGTAAAGTTAGTACGCAAGTATGGGCAATACCCTTTAGAGCTTGGCGAATATAGCGTGTAAGAATCCAGTATCTGCGATTAACAAGAATTACTCAATACATTAAACTGACAAGATATATGATATCCGACTCTGATAACATTGGTATTGCTCTAAGGATGAAAGGTGTGTCAAAGAAGTATCCCGGCACACTGGCGGTGGACAGCGTTGATTTTGAGGCGCGGGCCGGGGAAGTTCATGCTCTCATGGGCGAAAATGGAGCCGGTAAGTCCACGCTGATGAAGATACTGGCCGGCTCTTTCAACGACTATACCGGCAGCATTTTCATCGGACAGAAAGAAGTAGAGTTGCACTCTCCGGCCATGGCCAGGGTTCACGGCATCGGCATGATTTACCAGGAACTCAGCCTGGCACGTCCTATCAGCATCGCCGAAAATCTGCTCATCGGCAGGTTGCCTCGCAAATACGGTTTCTGGCTCGACAGAAAGGCGATGGTGCAGCAGGCTTCGCATCTACTCGATAGAGTAGGTCTGGATTTGGATCCGCTGAAGACAATCGAAGAGATCAGCCATCATCAGTCTCAGCTCGTGGAGATAGCAAAGGTTCTGGGAAGTAATCCATGCGTATTGGTGATGGACGAACCGACGTCGGCGTTGTCACGTGAGGATGTGGGACGGCTTTTCAAAATCATCCGGCAACTTAAGAATCGCGGAATCACAATCATTTATATTTCGCACCATCTGCCGGAGGTTTTTGAAATCGCCGACCGTGTTACGATCATGCGTGACGGCCAAATTATTTACACGAAACCAATAAATGAAGTCACTCCCTCTATGGTAGTACAGATGATGGTGGGCCAAGCCATAGATGAGTTCTATGTTCAGCGCAGGCCAAACATTGGTGAAACTGTTCTGGATGTACAAAACATTACACGAAAGGGCTTCTTTCATAATGTGTCATTTCATGCCCGCAAGGGTGAGATACTGGGCGTGGCCGGCCTGACCGGTGCGGGCAGGACGGAGATGGCACGTTCGATGTGCGGCCTGGATCCTCTGGACAGCGGAACGATCGAAGTGGCCGGCAAGCGGCTTCAGCAACATTCGTACTCTATGGCAATGGAACACGGCATGCTGTATCTTTCGGAGGACCGCAAAACAGACGGCTTGTTTCTGCGGCTGTCGGTGAAGCAGAATATGGTTTCGGCAATAATAGATCGCTATACGCGATGCGGCATATATTCCTCACGCCATGAGAACGCGAAAACCGCAGAGTTGATCAGCAAACTTGACATCATTACTTCCTCAGCGTCGGCAGACGTCAGCAACCTGTCCGGGGGCAATCAGCAGAAAGTTCTTCTCGGTAAGTGGATCGCCGCCGATCCGACCATTCTTGTTCTCGACGAACCCTCTCGTGGGGTGGATATCAAGGCCAAGATGAAGATTCATAAGGCCATAATTGAATTGGCGGATAACGACCGGGCAATCATACTTATCAGTTCCGATCTGCCTGAATTAGTTGGGCTTTCCGACCGCGTGGTCGTGATGAGGGACGGGCATTTGATTTCTGAGATGCAGAAAGACCGGCTTACCGGGGAATCCGTGCTGTTGGCAATGAATGGAGAACTCGGATGATGTCTGCTGATAAAGCAACAAACTTATCCCGACTCACAGCGATATATGATAGAGTTGGCATCTACTTTATTGCCCTGCTGCTGCTTATAGTCGGCAAATTCGTTTCGGATGAGTTCCTTACACCCAAGAACATGATGAGTATCCTTAATGCTATCTCACTACTTGGTATAGTAGCGGCAGGCATGGCCTTTGTGACATATTCCGGCAACATGGCCGATTTATCTATTCCTTCGATAATGGCCTTCTCCGGGATTATCAGTGTGGCGGCACTGCCTCTTGGATTGGCGCCTGCTCTGGTTCTTGGGGTGTCGTCGGGAATGCTGATCGGTGTTATGAACGGTTTCGTGGTGGGACGATTCAATGCTAACCCGATCCTATGGACATTAGCTGTAGCGTTCTTCATGGAAGGCTTTATGCGTTTTACATGGAGCAACACCCAAGTCTATCCCGATATTGAGCCCGGGACCGCCGGCGCGACTTTCATAAATATTTTTCGCTTGAGCATCGGCCCGGTACCGTTAATTGTTGCGGTCATGGTCCTTATGTTTGTTTCGTGTCACCTGGTGCTGACCCGAACACGTTTTGGGATCGAATCCAAACTCGTAGGCTCCTCGAAGGCCGCGGCAAAAACGACGGGCATCAATGTTCCTCGCGTGGTGTTGATGGACTTTCTCGCAGCAGCTTTCTGTGCATCTATTGCCGGCATATTTATAACCTCGATGAACAAACTCGGCGTTTTCTATCTGGGCAAGGGGTATGACTTCAAATCAGTTACGGCTGTTGTGATAGGCGGTATGATGCTCAGCGGAGGAAGAGGGAATATGCTGGGCGTATTCGGAGGTGTGCTGGTAATAGGATTTTTAGCAAACATTATGACATTCATCGGAATAAACACGTTTCAGCAGAATATCGTGACCGGGGCAATCTTCATCATCGTTGTCGGCCTGCATCAATATCAGCTTAGAAAGAGGGGTAAGGACTATGCGTAAACAGGTCGTCAGACACAGCTTGCCCGGTTTCCTTAATAATAATCGGGCGTTGTTGATGCTGGTGCTGCTCTTTTTGTGGCTGTCTGTGTTTGCTCCCAATTTCTTTTCGATGCACAACGTGACGACCATTCTGAAAGGCGCCAGTCTTAATGCCATTGTCTCCATCGGTTTTACGGTTATCTTTATCCTGGGACAGCTTGACTTGTCCATCGGGGCGGTAGTTATGCTTTGCGGAATGCTTTCAATCGGTCTGCAGCCGGAATTTGGCTGGATAGGATCGATAATGCTCTCTGTTCTTGCCGGAGCATCAGTGGGATTAGTCAACGGGCTGCTGGTCGTGAAGGCCAGAATCAATTCATTCATAGTCACTCTCGGAACAATGACCGTGGTAACGGGCCTGATGCATCTTTACAGTAAGGGCGGATCAAAAGCGATAGACGATTTTCGCTTTGCGGACTGGCTTGAAACTCCGTTGATCCCTTTTTTCCCTCCGATTGTTATCGTAACGCTGGTTATGGTTCTTGCATTCACATTGTTTCTGAACCGGACTCCCCTGGGTCGTGCGTTTTTCATCATCGGAGGAAACGCAGAAACCGCATGGCTGGCCGGCCTGAAGCCGGACAGCTACCTGATCGCGGGTTTTATCATCTGCGGACTGACAGCAGCAATCGGGGGAGTACTTTTCGCAAGCAGTCTCAGTTCGATGACCTCGGCAACCGTTTTGGGAAACCGTACGCTTATGACTGTTCTGTCGGCAGTGATTATAGGCGGTGCTCTTATGAGCGGGGGCAAGGGAAGCGTGCTGAAAAGCTACTTTGCCGTTCTTATGCTGACGACGCTTTTTAACGGCATCGGCTGCTTCGGACTTGGCTTCGAGGTGCAGATATTTGTCAATGGAGTGATTCTCGCTCTGGTGGTTCTTTACGAAGCATTTGTAATATACAAACATGAGCTGGTAAAAGGACAACGGCCGGACCTGATCAAAGAAGCCCAAAAAACAGATCGTACAATAACCAACAAAAACCGCTTTATCTCGGCTGGTATCACAATTGTTGCAATCGTGGCTATCGTGGCGATCTGCGCAATATACTTTATGCGCAACCGTGCACCAGTTCATACCGGCGACAATACAATGCCCAGATTAGATGTGTATTCATTAAGGGGTACGGACGGACAACCATACATTCTGCCGGAAACCGAATTGGTAACCATTCCTCAACGCCCCACAGATCCGAAAGCACTTCCGGAAACCGACAATGGACACTGGTGGGATATTGAGTATGCCGGCTGGAATGTCGATAAAGTCGATATGCCCGTATCCCCCAAAGACGGCCCGCGTGGAAAGCGCATCGTACTTCTCAAGGCCGGCGATCACCCGTACTGGACTGCGTATGTAAACGGATTCAAGGTTATGGCCACAGCCTGCCGGATGAAGGTAAAAATCTATAACAGCAACTGGAACATGGACCTCCAGGCCCAGCAGACAGACCAGGCTATCAATGAGATGCCTGATATGATCATTTTCGCGCCTGTTGATGCAACAGCCTGCACGCCCCTACTGCGCCGTATAAATAAAGCAAGCATCCCCTGCATAACATCCAACACCATTCCATGCGATAAGGCGATGAAATATTGTCTGGCCTGGACGGGACCTGATGACTGGGGACAGTTCCGCATGCTGGCGCGGACATTTGCAGATGCATTAGATAAAAAAGGTGGATACGCGATTGTAAGACACATGCCAGGCAGCTCGCCATTTTTTGCGCGTACTTATGCTCCCATTACCGAACTTGCCGAATATGCACCCGATATGAAAATGCTCGTAATGGACACGGCCAACCTTGAAGCTGAGGGTACAATGCAATTAGTTTCGGCATGGCTAATCAAGTACGGCGATGAACTGAAGGGCCTTGTGCTCGCCGGCGACGGCTTCTCGATGACAGGAGCACTGGAAGCAGTAAAAAAGTCGGGGAGAAAAGATATTGTCATCGTAGCGGCAGGCAACAGCAAAACGGGAATGGATTCGGTCAAGGCAGGCGATGCTCTGGCCATCACGTATCAGTCGGCTGAAGGTGACGGTGCTATTGCAGTATATGCTGCCGCGGAGTGGTTCGAAGGTAAAAAACTTGAACCGGTAAGGTATCTACCCAAGCATATTATCACGCAGGCCGATGTCGATGATTTTATGCCGGCACAATGGTAGTGGTAAAGTGTTAGAGTCATTTAAGAATGGAAGAGATTAACAATGTTGCATGATCCAAGTCATCATACGCCGACGCCTGTGGCCCATGAAATCAAGCTGTCACAGAAAGATACAGATATCCTGCGTCGTTTAGCCGGTGAGGTTGCCAGGATTGCTTCTAAGGATATACATAAAGAAAAAGCCCGGTTATGGACAAAGCTGAATGATCTAAAGTCAGAAAGACCGCTGGTCTGGATCAACGAGATTTGCTGGAACGAGATGAATGTCAATAATGAGCTGACTCTCGAAGCCGAACATCCCTGGGCACGGGACCAGGAAGATTTATTGAGAAAAACCATTTACCAGTGGAAACATCTGCCTGCCGATATGGTTGTCAGTGATTTTATTGGCTGTCCTCTGGCTATTCACAGCACGGATTTCGGAATCATCGAAGACGTGGATATTGCCAAAACCGATGAAACGAGTGATATTGTTTCGAGGCATTTCAATATCCAGATCAAAGAGCCCGAAGACCTCGAAAAGATTAAGATGCCGATTATTACCCACAATGAAAAGGCAACCGAATACCGCTATCAGGCGATGTGCGAAGTGTTCGACGGTATCATACCGGTTAGAAAGATCGGCCAGACGCATATATGGTTCACACCGTGGGATTATCTGATTCGCTGGTGGGGCATTGAGGAGGCAATGATGGACATGATCCTGCGGCCAGATATGGTCAATGCCGCAGTATCAAAAATGGTCGATGCATGGATGGTCGAACTGGATCAGTTTCAACAGATGAATCTTCTTTCGCTGGATAATGCCAATGAACGCGTCGGCTCCGGAGGATACGGATACACCGGGCAGTTGCCCGGCGATGACTATGATCCTGATCATGTTCGGCCACACAATATGTGGGGATGTTCAAATGCGCAGATATTCTCTGAAGTGTCTCCGGAAATGCACTGGGAATTCGCCCTCAAGCATGATATGCGATGGCTTGAGCGTTTTGGATTGACCTATTACGGCTGTTGCGAACCGCTTGATAAGAAGATTGACATTCTGCGCAGAATAAAGAACCTTCGAAAGATATCTGTCAGTCCCTGGTGCGATATCGATCGGGCGATTGATGAAATCGGAACGGAATATGTTATCAGCTACAAGCCAAATCCGGCAGTCTTTGCCGAAAGCCAGTGGCGACCGGAAAAAGCCCGTGCCGATATCCGCCAGGTGCTTGAAAAGGCCCAGGGCAAATGCCATATTGAATTTATCATGAAAGATATTTCAACTGTACGCTACGAACCTCAACGGCTTTGGGAATGGGCCGGGATCGCAATGGAAGAAGTTGAAAATTATATTTAATCATTAACGGAGGTATAGAACAATGAAACGATACGGATGGGTAATCGGGGTAAAAGAAGACAAGATCGACGAGTACAAAAAACTGCACGCCGCTGTCTGGCCAGAGGTTCTGGATATGATCAAGCAATGCAATATCAGCAATTATTCGATCTATTTGAGAAAGCTTCCGGACGGCAGGAATTATCTGTTCAGCTATCTGGAATACACAGGCAGCGACTTTGCCGCCGACATGGCAAAGATGGCTGCCGACCCGATGACACAGAAGTGGTGGGACGTTTGCGAGCCCTGCCAGGAACCCCTGCCCGACAAGGCCGAAGGCGAATGGTGGGCCGATATGGAAGAAGTGTTCCATTGTGATTGAATTGTATACAACAATCGAAAACGACGCACAAGCTTCATAAAGGAAATTTGTCGTAGCTTTACTACAGAGCCAGCTCCAATCTAACCTCAAAAACTTCATTCAATCCGCTTAGGCTCTATGTTTCTCTCGTTCCACAGAGCTTCAATTACGTTCGGATCTAAGAATTCCTTTTGTTCCTTGAAATCATACGCCCACTTGAAAGGTTCATTGGCATCTGGCTCATGGATTGACAGAACAAGCAGAGATGAATCTTTAGACCAATCAATATTCTCGTTCCAGTTAAACGTCAAATCTGGGAAATAATCGTGAGAGTAGAATAATTTCTTTCCATTTACTTCAACCTTGAAGTTTAGATCAAAAGCATGCCTTCGGATGAGCAGAGCTCTTTTCGATCGATCAGGGGATGAAAGTCTTCTCGATACGTCCGGAATAATGCCAAAGATATTCCTCGGGATAATTCTATTCCAGAATTCCCATATGAAGAAAAGCAGCAGAAAGGTAGATATCAATTTTACCACTTTTTGGCCTCCTCTGGTTTTGAATCCTTTCAGGAATAAAAGCCACAGGAAAGTCAACAGCACAATTACCCCAACGAGCTGATAAAGAGCAATTATTAACATAACAAACAGGTGACTTTGCAAATAAATGTCGTCTATTGACAAATGTTATCTCCTTAGTTTTTTCCTATCTATTCTATTTATCAATACAACCATGGTTTTATACATCGTTTTCTATTTTCTATCCCAAAGTCATTGTGAAATATAAATCCAAGTTGTCTCGCCTCAGAACTCACCAATATTTTAACATGATATCAATTATCTCGGTCCGGAACAACTGCATTATGGCATTTTGCCTAATAAATCGTTTGTCGTTGGGTTTAATCCTTGAAATAACTCAAGCCACTTCTGTTTTATTTAGACTGTGTATCTCACGAGCTAAACGATAATAATAGTATTCAATCGCCAATTAAAAACCTGTTGCCCTTCTCCCGATCATTTGCTTGGCGGCTCTATATCGCTGATACGGAAAACATATGCGTGTTGGTTCTTTATTTTGTTCGTATCGAACTCGGGAGTAGTTACGACCAGATTATTGCCGGCCGCTTTCCACGTCAGCTTTTCATTTGTACCCAAAAGGATTACTTCCGTGTCACTACCCGGCGTAATATCCTTTAAGATGAATTCTTTGTCGGGCCACCTGGGTGTAATCGCGTACAGATTTTTATTCTTAAATGTGAACAGCACTTCCTTGAAGGCCTGTCCTTCGGGTG
>CAZHBL010000161.1:0-9870 GCA_964530105.1 uncultured Pirellulales bacterium
AGAGAAGTAATACAACGGCAGCGGCTAATACCGGTACGGCCAGCCATACCCATGGGCTGGCCGGGACAATGATCGACCCGGGAAACATCATTCATCGCCTCCCAGGTTCTCATAATATCTTCGTACAAGTTCGGCGAAGCGCCCGGGCACCGGATCGCGATCGATGGGAACAATCGCCTCGTCCGGCTTTAGCTTAGCCAGTTCCTCGCCAATGCGATTTCGCAATTCCGTCAGCGGTTTGGTAATCTGCTGTTCGACAAGGTTCCATTGCGGCTCTTTGCCGTGACGGGTGAACTCCGCACGTATAGCCCGCGCGCTGTCCCGAACGCGCGCGACATCATTACGAAGGTCCGGCTCGCTGAGTATCTCCTCCACGTCGCGCAGACGGTCTGACCACTGCCGGAAGTCTCGACCTGTAAGCGGGCCGTTGGGATCGAACTGGTCCCACCGGCCGCGTTGATTACCACCACCGCCGGTTGGGTCGGCTTGAGCGCCGCCGGTTCGATTGCCGGACCGCCGGCTATCGGCAAGACGCTGTTGATTTTCCCGCGAATCGGCCGGGCCGTTGGGATCGCCCTGCTGCCCGCGGCCGGTTCCGGCTTGAGCTTCGGCGGGCTGTTGCCGGCTTGCAACTGAGCCCGTTGGGCTGTTAGGATCGCCTTGCTGCCCGCGGCCGTTTCCGGATTGTGCATCGGCAAGCTGCCGCTGGCTCGCTGCTGAATCCTCGGGCCTATTGGGATCACCATCCTGTTGGGCCCGGCCGCCGGCACGAGCGGCTTCTTCGTCCACCTGTCTGATCAGTTCGTCGAGCTGCTGTTGCGCCAGACGCAGGGACTCGGTTTCGTCGCCGAGCACGCTGCCGGCGGCATCTTCGACGCCCTTTCTGAGTTCTTCGATTCCCTTTCCGGCCCGCTGTTCCATCTCCTGTGCCTGCGGCAGGAAGTTCCGCCTGAGCAGTTCGCTGGTGACCTCAAGTGCCCTGTCAACATTATCGCTGCTTGTCTTGCGCAGCGTATCGTAGAGCTTTCGCGAAAGCAGCGGCTCCGAAGTCTCCGCCTGCTCGCTCACATCTTTCATCTGTTCGAGCAGCCCTTCGACACTTTGTTTCTGCTGATTCGTCTGATCCGCCAGCTCGCGATTAGTGCCGGAATCCGTTAAAGTCTTCTGGTCGGAATCTATCTGCTGTTTTATCTCTTCGGCAATTTCTTTTTGACGCTGGTCGAGCTGCTGGGCCTGCTGCCGCATGTCGCGCATCTGCTCGGTAAACTGACCGGAAGTGCTGCGCCGGAATTCATCCCGCATCTGTTCGAGCTGTCGCTGCGCACGAGTAGCAGAAGTTACTGCCCTTGAGACCATCCCCTGCTCCAGCTCCTCCGCCGACTGGCGGATTCTCGACCGGCTCTGATCGAGCTGCTGCCTTGAATCGGCCATACGCTGGCGATTCTCAGGGCTGTCCATTCGCTGCTGCAGCTCGTCGATGTCCCGCAGCGCTTCGAGCTGCTCTTCTCTGAGACGCTTAAGCTCACGGCGAATTTCCTCTTTTTCCTGTTCAGTTTGGGCCTGCCGAAGCGCCGCCTGGACCTCCTTGAGCTTGTTGCTCATCTCATCCTGCCGACGTGCCAAATCGCGAAGCCGGTTAAGAACCTGAAGGTCCTCACGCTGGGCCGTCTGCTCCTGAGACTGGGCCAGGCGTTCCGTCTCGTATCTATTCTCCCTTTGCGTAAGCTCCAACTGCTGTAATTGCTGCTGCGAGCGCGCCGAACGGGCGCTGCTGCTTGCGCTGGAACTCCGGCTTTGCCCAACCTGATGCTCGCGCTGCCTTAATTTGAGCAGCTCCTGGTAGGCCGACTGCTCGGCCTCCAGTGCCGGAGTCAGCTCTGTCGCCGATACGGATTTCACAGCCTCGCCCAGATGCTCCAGCGATGTTTCCATGTGCCGTGCAGCGGCCTGCAGCGTTTTGGTTGCGGCGGGATCTTCGGCCTGTGCCGAAGCCGAACGGGCCTGTTCCAGCACGTCGGCCTGAGACTGATGGACAACACCAAGATCTTCTTTGCTGTTTTCGATGCGGCCGGACTGATCGGCCTGACGTTTGATATTCCAGGTCGCACTGATTATCTGCTTCTGCAATTGTGCGAGCTGCTCGCCTTGCTGCCGGCCCTGCTGCTGGCTTTGCTGGTTTTGGTTCTGTTGGTTCTGGGAAGACTGGCTTTCGCGGAACACCTCCTCGAAGGGGCGTATTTCCGCGAAGTACATGTCACCGGAGGTTCTGCGGACATTGCCGTTCGGCCCCACATCGTCGGCCCAGAAGTAGTACGTCAACAACTGATCCGGCTGAGCGCTCAGATCTTCCAGCTCCAGCAGGTGCTGAATCTGCTGTTTGTCACTCGGTTCCGGTAACGGGCTAAGTGTGACATCCCTGCTCAGATCGCCGGCAAGAGTGTAACTGACCCCGTAGCCTGTCACGCCGTAGTCGTCCGAAACTTCAGCTTCCAGGCTCAGTTCCTCTAATGGCGATGCCAGTACATCTCGATTGGGAAAAACTACTCTTAGCTCGGGCGGCAGGTTCTTGTGAACGTCGATAATGAAGCGCTGCGGTAACTCGTTCGTAAGCCCCTGGGCATCGGCCAGTTGCAGCTCATAACGCTCGTTTTTTGTAGCCGTGATTGATGTCGTATAAACGTTCGGATGCTCGCTATCGACGGTCAGAACCGGACCGGATCCTTCTTTGGGAACAAGCTGTGCCTTTGCCACCGCCTTGTTGAGAACGAATGTTAAAAAGACCTGCGATCCTTCCACCGCACTGACCTGACGCGTGTCTTTAATAACTTTCTCGGGCAGTTTCGTATACGAAGGAAAGATAATCTTCGCATCGGCCCTGGTCAGAACGGGGCGCTCGTAGATGCTTATCCGGTAATCGCGCGAGCGTTTATCAGCATACTCGATATAGTAGAGCAGGTTGCGATTGACCTCTTGAATGATACCGCCGAACACAGGATCCTCCAGGTTTTTGGTCAGCGGAATAGCTTGAAGCTCCTCACCGGATTCGCCGAACAGCAAAGTGGCCTTCGGCGGTACGCGCTTGCCGAACCTCGCGAGAATAACCACCGGAGACCCGGCTTCCACGCTGGTGTCTCCCGGACTGACTGTTAAGTCATAGCCTCTGCTCTGCTGCACGTTTCGGTCCGTTACTCGCAGGAAAGGAACAGAGGGAAATAGTTGTAAGAGTGTCGTGATTATCAATGTCAACGCAAGCGCACCGCCAAGTTCCGCCAGTAAGAGCTTCTTCGTCGAGATACTCTTCAGCCAGTCGTGTTTCGTCGCGTGTCTAACCGCTTCGCCAATGACCCGATCCTGTAGATAGCCGAATTGACCGTCTGGTTGTTTAGGCTCCTGCTCTAAAGCTGCCAAAAGCAGCGCCTGCAGATCAGGATTTTGCCGCTCGATATGTCGAGCAACGGCCTTGTAGTCCGGCCGCATACGGCGGGATCTGTACAGGGCATACAGCGTTGCCAGTACGGTTGAAATGCACAGTGCCCAGTTTGCGACCGGCGATTTCAATCCCCAGTACCGGTTCACACTTATCAAACCGATACCAATGAGAGCCGCAACGAGCCAGAATGCCGACAGCAAATAAGCCAGGTGCAAACGCCGCCGGCGATTCACAATCGGCCGGAGTCTTTTACGTAAAGCTTCTTCAATCATTTCTGTTCTCCCTGAAGATTAGAAGGGCTGCGAGTCAACCACCCCGCCAGGGCCGTTTCAACGAACGAGACAGCAAGCAGTCCAATAAATATCCAACGCCAAAATTTCTGCTCGGATTCCAGTTCTGCAAAGCTTCTGAGACGGCTTGCTCGTGTGCTTCGAGAACCGATAGAAAGCTCAGCATGTTCGGCAGAAAAGTCCGAAGACTGCGCGAGAGTAACACCAAGTCTTTCAAGATCTTCGATTGGCATAACAGCTGTCTGGCACTCCTTCGCGGGCAGGTTCAGCGCAAAAACCTGTCCTGAGCCGGGTCGAAGGATATTATTCCCCTCAGACGTCTGAATTGTATAAATTCCGGGCAGGTCCGTCTTTGTAAAGTTTTCTTCGCCGGCATTCAGAGGAATCACCGAGTCGTCTGGTTTACGAATCTCCAGGTTTGCCGATTCCGATCCGCTCCAGGACGATATTGGCACATTGTCACCCACGAAATACTGTGACTGCCGGTTTGCAAAGATGCCGCCGTATTCGAGGACTGAGTAAAGCAGCGGTACGAATTTCGACGAAAGCGCCAACTGGCTGTCCGATGGTTGCCAGCCCGATGCCAGCACCAGCAGCGATCCTTTAGCTACTCGCATTTCGAACAATGCCGGGTCGTTGCTGTCGAACCAGGCCAGCACCTCGGCGCCCGGTAAATTGTCGATGTTGATTCGCCGGTGTTTCCAGAAGTGAATCTTTGTGAAATCTCCGAATCGCGGCTCGGAGAACGGCGCAAGAAGCGGATGTTTGAATTCGATCCGGTTGAGCATGGCATACGTACCGGCGTCGGCCTCCTGCGATTCGATGGTTTCAATCCCTGCAAGAGCTGCTATCGTTTTGACAGTCTCCGGGGACTTCATTACCAGCAGGACGGTCCGGCCGGTTTCGAGGTATCTGCGAACCGAATCGATGTGTCCCGGCGAGATTGCATCGGCGGCGATTATTAAGTGTGCGGCCGCAACGTCTGAATCCGTGAGGTTTTCCGCCGAACGCCGTATGACAGCCGGATCGATTGAGCCGGTAGGTCTGAAAGCCCGCTGAACATAATACAACATACCCTCGGAATCATCGGCGCTGTCGCTGCCAATGAAAAGGATGTTGACCCGATGCGTTAAACGCGGCGCAATATAAAGGGTATTGTCGAAGTCGTGATCATCGCCCGTCAGGACCAGCTTTCCCGGCGCCGAGTTATCCGTTCTTGGCGGAATCCGCACGACAACGCTATGGCCCGCCGGCACGTATACTTCCGGTATGCGATTCGACGTTCCCGCGGGGTCCTCGCCGGCCCAGCTCAAACCGAAACGCTCCACCGCCGCATCGGGCGAGTTGGTAATACGAACGCTCGGCAGTTCATCGCCGGCTGTGCGGGCCGGATGGTCCCGGCTTGCGATTAACTGTAACGCCGCATTGGTCGAACCTGCTGCGGCAATCGGCTTTAATTCTAATTCCATAGCCTCGGGCCATTCGTAAGCTTGCAGAGCCTCAAGGCTGCTGCCCTTCTGAAGATCGCTGATAAGCACTATCCGGTGCGTTCTGAATTTTTGCTGCTCGTCGTTGACTTCATCATCCTCGATAGCCTCAGCCGCGGAGACCAGGGCCTGGCCGAGATTGGTCGATGCCCAGCCCGGCGACAATTTCGATAGTTGTTCGGCTGCTATCGCCGTGCGACGGGCCGAATCCATCGCATCCCACTGTTCGAATCCTATCAGTGTTTCCGTGCCCTGATCGAATTTCATAACGCAGACACGGTCAGCCCGGCTCACGTTTTTTAGCACCGTCTGTGCCTCGCTGATCGCCCGGGCCCATACGCCGGTCCGCCGCATCGATGCGCTGGAGTCGATCAGAAGGACTATTCGCCTGGCGATAGGGACCTTGGCGTTCCCGGCTTCGCGCGGGAAGAAGGGGCGAGAAAACGCAAACGCAAGCAGGCACAATATTATGCACCGTAAAATCAACAGCGGCAGGTTCTCCAGATGGCTGCGATTTTTGAATCGCGGCACCGCAGTGTGCAAAAACATCAACGAGCTGAAAGTTACCCGCTTGCGCGTCTGCCGGCGAATCATGTGCAGAATGATCGGCAGACTCACCGCGGCGATTCCCGCCAGAAATAAAGGATAAAGAAAACTCATATCGTCCTCCTGCCCTTCGGACGAGACCTGTGTCTGATTCTTTTACGGTGGCGCATCCGGTCCTGGAGAAAATCCAGCAGGGCCAGATCGAAGGGCCGATCCGTTGCGAACAGATGATAGTCGATACCGAGGTTTCGACATATGGACTGGGTCCTGGCCAGATGTTTTTCCAGCTTCCGCTTGTAAGAAATCCTGGCGTCTGACGGATCGACGTACATATTGCGCCCACTCTCTATGTCCTGAAAAAGTGCAGGCGAGTCGAAGTCGAAATTCAGCTCGGCCGGATCCAGCACGTTGAAGACTACAACATCATGGCCGCCGGTGCATAGATAGCCCAGGTCCGGTTCGAGCCGGTCTATCGATGTTAGCAGATCGGAAATCAGGATGATAAGACCTTTCTTAGTCAGCATTTCGCCAATGTGCTGCAGGGGCGGCCCAAGTTTAGTGGAACTGCCCTGCGGAGAAGCCTCCAGTGCGACCATTAAACGGCGCAGATAACCCGACCGATTGCGGGGAAACATATACTGCCTGATCTGATCGTCGAATGTCGCCAGGCCGACCGCATCTCCCTGGGTGTAGAGAAAATAGGCCAGCGTCGCGGCCAGCGTGCCGGCGTATTGCGACTTTGTATAACCGCCGGAACCATAGCCCATTGACCGGCTGTGGTCGATCAGCAGATGGCACCGCAGGTTTGTTTCATCTTCGAACTTCTTAATAAAAAATCGGTCGCTGCGGGCATAAAGCCGCCAGTCAATATAGCGAGGATCGTCGCCGAAAGTGTATTGGCGGTATTCGGTAAACTCGACCGAGAAGCCGTGATAAGGGCTTCGGTGAATCCCTTTCCAGAATCCCTCGACGATTACTTTGGCGCGCAGCTCCATCGACTTGATCCTCATCAGTGAGACAGGATCGATCAGGCTTTTGGCTCTGCCGTCTCGTGACGCGCCAGAGCCGGATGGTGCCGCTTTGTTCGTCATTTGTTATGACTCTCCTTAACCGATTTTAGCAGGCGTTCGACAAGGTTTTCTATAACCACGCCCTCTGCCTCGGCGCGGTAATTAATCAATACCCGGTGTCGAAGCACCGGAAGGGCCAGCGCCCGTACGTCCTCGAAGCTCACATGCGACCTGCCGTACAGCAGCGCCCGGGCCTTGGCGCCGAGCACCATATATTGCGAGGCTCGCAACCCGGCCCCCCACGTTACCCACTCGTTGATAAAGTCCAGCGAATTGTCGGGGCCCGGGCGGGATGCGGCGGCGATTCTCACGGCGTAACGCACCACGTCCTCTGCTATCGGGACCTTAAGGACGACATCGTGAAATCGAAGCAGGTCTTCGCCCGTGAATACCTGCTCGATCGGTTCGGGCTCCGTCGCCGTCGTCTGTCGAACGACTGCGACCTCGTCGTCCTCCGACAAGTAGTCGATCCAGACGTTGAACATAAACCGGTCGAGCTGAGCTTCCGGCAGCGGATACGTGCCTTCCATCTCAATCGGGTTCTGCGTCGCAAAGACGAAAAACGGTTCGCCGAGCGAATGGCATACCCCGGCGGCGGTGACATGGTGTTCCTGCATCGCTTCGAGCAGGGCCGCCTGTGTTTTGGGCGGCGTGCGGTTAATCTCGTCGGCAAGAATCATATCAGCAAATATAGGCCCCTTGACGAACACCATTTTTCGCTGTCCGTCGCTCTGCTGGAGAATTTCAGTACCCGTAATGTCCGCCGGCATGAGGTCCGGCGTAAACTGAATACGCTGGAACTCCAGATGGAACAGTTGCGCCAGCGACTTGACCAACAGCGTTTTCGCCAGGCCCGGCGCGCCTGTTATCAGGCAATGCCCGCCGGAAAGCACGGCAATCAGAAGATGATCGATTACATCCTGCTGGCCGATGATAACCTTTGAAAGCTCGGCACCGATACGCTGCCGTGCGCTGCTGATCTGTTGGACTGCCATTCGTTCGAATTCGTATGCTTTCGTAGCCAAAATAATTTCTCTCTTTCGTTGTAGCGTGCCGAGGCGGATTCATGCATCGAGCATCCCCGGGCACAGTCCTAATGTGTCATAGCGTAAAACACGATATTAATTCCAAGCGGATACGCCTTTTTCTCCGAGAACTCATGAAAATACCACTCGTTCTCACCTTCACGTTCCCATCCGTCACCAAGGTCGGTATTGTGGCAGATAAACACCATCATCCGGCCGTGTTTATCGTAGATCGCACGGAAATGCGGAGTCTGACTGCCGGGACCGTGGTCTTCCCACGTGATGCCTTGACTTCGTCCATACAATGCTGAGTCAATGCTGGGAATCTGCGGTTTTTCCTTCAGGTTAAATGGAATTTGGAATATATTGCTGGGATCATGCAGCGGAACCTCTCTCGGCTCGAGATCAGGAAACACACGCTTGATCTCATAGTAGAAATTGTCCCACGCAGCATCGCCCCAGAAATCGTCAACCATCAGGAAACCACCGTTGAGCAAGTATTTCTGCAATGCCTTGATCTCTTCATCACTGAAGACCAGCCGTCCCACCTCCAGCATGTAAATGAAGGGATAGTTGAACAACTCCGGATCTGTCAATTCGAGCACGAGACCTTCGGGATCAACCTCCATTGAAGTCAGTTGGTGCAGGCGAAAAGAGAAGTTCAAATCGCTGTCTGGATAATCCGTCGCCCAGCTTCCGCCGCCGAAGCCGCGGCCACGACCACGGCCGCGACCGTATCCACCACCATAATAGCCTCCGCCAGATCCGGATGAGTACCGGATTCTTACGAATGTGAAAATGTCATGAGAAAATTCTTTGTTGGGCGTCCAGTTGGGTACCCCCCGGCGTTCGGAATATCCGCGATTGGAATATCTCCTCGCGAACACTGCGCCTGCTCCAACAAACGCCACCATCAAAAGGATTATTACGAGGTACTTTGATTTTATCATCGTGCATCCTCCTGAACCACAGGCTGCCCATTTTGATTATCGGATTTGGTTGCGGCCGGCCCTCGCGTGTCATTTACTATCTTCAGCAATAGACGATGGCCTTCTCGAAATCGAGGTGCCTCGGCCAGTGCAAGAAGAACGTGCCTTTTCGCACCGGCCGGATCTTTTGCTAAAAGCAATCGCCCCAGTCTATAATTGACATCAGCCGGATCGGCGGGGTCCAGCAAAAGCAGTCGCTGGTACGATTTAATCGCCTGCTCATCCCGGCCAAGCTCTTCGTCGGCCCGGCCCAACTGCCAATTCAGTTGTGCCAGCATGGGGTAAACCGCCAGGGACTTCTCGCCGTACCCGATGACTTGCTGCCAATCTTCTTTCTCTGTCGCAATTTCTATCAGTCGCCCGTAAGCATAGGACGCATCCGACGAAATCATAGCCAGCTTACCAAGAACTTCCCGCTCCTGCTCCGTCTCGTTAAGCTGACGATGTGCTTCTGCCAGCAGTTGATAGGCGTTGTCTTCGCCGGCATATTGCGGGTACAGGGCAATGAGTTTCTCCAGCGGTTTCTTCGCCTCGGCCCACTGGCGATTGGCCATCAGAGCTTTGGCATAAAGCGTCAATGCCCAAAAGTTGTTCGGATGCCCTTTCAACCATTCGGTAAGCGCTATGGGGTCGGCTGGGTCGAGCTGTCCTTTTTCCGGCTGCTCGAAGTCAACTTCGGGAGCTAAATTCCCGGCACGTTTTCGGGCGAATGTTTCGAATTGATCTTCGATATCCTTTATCGTTGCGGCGTGCTTTGATATCGCTGCATTGATCTCTTCGCCATTTGCCAAATCGGCGAGAATCGCCTTGATCGACTCAAGGCCGTAGCGTTCGACGAGAAACTCTACCACAAGCGACGATTCGTAATATGCGAACTGAAGGTGGTTCGGGGTGGGTGGACTTAAAAACGCGGCGCTAAGCTCGCCGATCGGCGTTAGTTTATCCTCAAGGATCATCCCGCGATATTCAGGATTCATTTGCTGGCCCCACGTCGGGTCACGCTGCGATTCCTCATAGACCGATATCCCTTCGC
>CAZHBL010000162.1:0-9859 GCA_964530105.1 uncultured Pirellulales bacterium
CAATCGTCCCTGGATTGGCATCGCTGCCATCCGGCGAGACAAAGAACTCCGCTCCCGGCGTGGCGGCTACTGTTACCGCCAGCAAAAAAAATGCTAATCTCAATTCTTTTCTCATGGTTCGTCAAACCTCCTGCGGCATCAGTCTATTTGTATTCTCAGGTTTTGCTCGGCAATTTTTTTTCCCACGGATTGGCTTTACGCGGCGTGTATCCAGGTCGTGCGTCTTTTTCAGGCATGGTATTGACGACGGCCTGAAATTTCTTAATCGCTGCTAAATGTTCTGGATTCGTGCTTTCAATCAGGTTCTTCTGTTCCAAAGGATCGGCCAGCAAGTCGTAAAGCTGCATGATTTTTCGCTGCTCGCTCACCCATACTTTGTAACGCTTGTCGCGAATGACCCGTTCGGCGTAATCGACCTGTCCGCGCACACCGTTCTTATCCAGCCTGGCCGGTCCATGCCCCAGGGCCATAATCCATTGCCGGCTAGAATCCCTGGCTTTGCCAAGCAGAAGCGGAGCGATAGAGACACCGTCGATCTTCAGGTCCTTCGGGACCTTGGCGCCGCTAAGTTCGGCA
The DNA here is from genome assembly GCA_964530105.1 of uncultured Pirellulales bacterium. Taxonomy (GTDB): domain Bacteria; phylum Planctomycetota; class Phycisphaerae; order Sedimentisphaerales; family Anaerobacaceae; genus JAFGPJ01. Next base: position 577 of record CAZHBL010000162.1, read on the forward strand.
AACGTCGGCAGCAGGTCTGTGAAGTCGGTCAGCGTATCGGTGACAACTCCCTGCGGCACGAAGCCGGGGCAATTGACAATAAACGGTGCGCAGACGCCGTTCTCGGTTTTCTTGGCTTTTCCGCCGCGGATTTTCCTGCCGTTAAGCGTCCCGGTCAGTCCACCGCCGGAGCCGTTGTCTGTTGTGAAGATGATAATAGTACGCTCGCGGATTTGCAGTTCATCCAGAGCCTTGCAAAGCCTGCCGACAAGCAGGTCGGTATAACGGACCATGGCCTTGTGTTTTTCAAGTGAAGTCTCGACGTTGGGCTCGGCCGGTGTTGTCGTCAAAGGGCCGTGGGTCAACGCCATCGGAAAATAAAGCATCATGGATTGATTTTTATGTTCGGCCATAAATCGGATCAGGTAGTCGGTGTAAACGTCCGGGCCGAATTTGCCGGCGTAGGTTTTACTGCCATCCTGCGGCGTATTGATATAAGCGTCCCAATACCGTTCCGCGCTGGGTTTATTACCTGTCTCGTAGCCGGTCCACATGCACCAGTCGTCGAAGCCGTGCTTTTTCATTGCATCCGGCGTGATGCGGAAGTCGTTTATCTGCCATTTGCCGACCGCCGCTGTGGCGTACCCGGCGGTTTTGAGAATGTGGGCAAACGTCATGTTCCGCCGTAGCTTGAAGTCGAAATATCCCACGCCCCAGCGCGGCACGTCCCAGTGATTGACCCACCCGGTCCGCCAGGGATACTGCCCCGTCAGCAGTGTCACCCTGCTCGGCGTGCACTGCGGCATTGAATAAGCGTTCTCGAACCTCATACCGGTTTTAGCCAGCTCGTCGATGTTCGGCGTCTCGACGTCCCCGGCACCGTAGCAGCTAATCCATTCCTTGCCGAGATCATCGACCATAATAAAAAGGATGTTGGGGCGGATGTTTTCTTCCACTGCTCTTGAGATCCGTTGAAATGAAAGTCCAACCGCGGAAGCTCCTACTGCTGCCAAAAAACCGCGCCGCGTCAATTCTGTTTTTTTCAGTTGTATTGAGTTCGGTATTTGTTTGACGGCGGACATTTATTCCTCCTGAGTTTTTATTATATTTTGCCCGATTAAATTTTATCTATGTGAATATATCAGATGAATTTGGTCCCGGCAACGGATTTGCAACAGAGGCCAAGACTACCAAGTATGGCATTTTTATTCAAACAAACGCGGTCGATTTATAGTATTAACGAAAAGAGACTTTGTTAAAAATTCAAGGAGTATCAAAATGAGCTTTAAAAAATACCTAATTATTTCAAAGTGGCTGCCGATTGCGTTTGTTTTTTTTGTCGCCGTCGCGATCGGCGGGGCACTCATTCAGCCAAATAAAGTAGCAGAAAAGGCGACAGATTCACTTAAAACGTTGTTAATCGATGATTTTTCCTCAAAAACCTCGAACAAGAGCATTGACACTAAGTGGGAATTTGTGAGCGACCGTGTGATGGGAGGGATTTCGTCCGGAAAAATTGAGTTTGTAAACGAAGATGAGCGTTCGTGTCTGCACATGACCGGTTCAGTTTCTTTGGTAAATAAAGGTGGTTTCGTCCAGGCCAGAAGAAATTTAAATCCAAAAGGCAGGAGTTTCGACGCTCGCCGGTTTACCGGCGTAAAGCTGCTCGTCAAGGGCAACTCCCAGCAATATGCAGTTCACCTGCGAACGGCCGATACTCGGTTGGCCCAGCAGTTTTACCAGGCGGTGTTTATGACAAACGGACAGTGGCAGGAGGTTAAGATTCCGTTTACACTATTCAAGCCGTATTATTTGCCAATTCCGCTCAATACCAGGACGCTTAAGACTATTGCGATTGTAGCTACCGGCAGAGAATTCGAGGCGGATATTTTCGTCGATCATGTTGCTTTCTATGAGGGCCAGACAATGTACAATAAACTAACTCCCGCGGAAGAACGGGTGATTGTCCACAAGGGGACCGAGCCACCGTTCAGCGGTAAATATGTCAATCATTTCGAAGATGGTACATATACCTGTAAGCGGTGCGGCGCCAAACTCTTCGATTCTTCCACCAAGTTTCATTCCTCTTGCGGCTGGCCGAGCTTCGATGATCAGATAATGGGGACCGTGAAATTGCAACCCGATACAGATGGAGTCCGGACGGAAATTGTCTGTGCTAACTGCGGCGCCCATCTCGGCCACGTCTTTACCGGTGAGGGACTTACACCAAAGAATACGCGCTATTGTGTCAATTCAATATCACTGAATTTCGATCCGACACAAGAAAAGCCGGCACAAGAAAACAAGACCGAAAGGGCGATTTTCGCTTCGGGCTGTTTCTGGGGCACGGAGTATTATCTTCAGAAGGCGCCCGGCGTCATCTCCACGACGGTCGGCTACACCGGAGGTCACGTTGACAATCCGACCTACAAGCAGGTGTGCACGGACAGGACTGGTCACGCCGAGTCGGTCGAAGTTATCTACGATCCGTTAAAGACAAGCTATGAGAAACTGGCCCGGCTGTTTTTCGAGACGCACGACTTTACACAGTCGAATCGTCAGGGGCCTGACGTCGGCACGCAATATCGCTCAGCGATTTTCTACCTTGACGAAAAACAGAAAGAGGTTGCCGTAAAGCTAATTGAGACTCTCAAGAAGAAGGGCTACGACGTTAAAACCGAAGTCACGCCGGCGGGGAAATTCTGGCCGGCGGAGAATTACCATCAGGATTACTACCAGAACAACGGCAAGACGCCCTACTGCCATATTTACAGAAAGATATTCTGATTCCCGGCGATTACCTGATTTTGTAGCTTATCGTCATGCCGTCGTTTTTCTCCATAGAGGCCCGGATAATTACCGTGTTGTAGTCGGGGCTGTTTTGGATGTAGTCCAGAAAGTCCTTCATGGCCCTGGCCGATTGAATGACATTGTCGGCGACGACCACGGAGCCTGGTTTGAGCTTTGCTTCAATTGCCTTGAAATATTTGAAATAATCCTGTTTCAACGCATCGATAAAAATAAAATCATATTCGCCTTCGAGCGTCGGCAGCGTCTTCAGGGCGTCGCCCAGGATGCAGGTGACGGTATTTTCCAGGCCGACCTTCTGCAAGTTGTCCCGGCACACTTCGGCGCTCTTTGGATCGATTTCCAGTGTATAAAGATGCCCGCCGGTCCTCTCGAAGCCGATTCCCATGTTGACGGCTCCGAAGCCGGTGGATGATCCGACTTCGATGCCGCGCTTGGCGCCGGAGCTTTCGACCAGGATTCGTAGCATCATAGCGTCGCCGGGTGTGGTGTTCAGCCCAATCCGATGGAAGTTCTTGATGAACTCATTGCGGAACTCGGCGCTCTTTTTGTTTTGCTCGCCGGAATATACAACAAGTCCGTTAAAACCAATCAGAGCAATACATACAACCAGAATCAACATTCTACAGCGTTTCATAACGTTCTCCTAAATATGTGGAATAAGAATATTTCAACCTTCCATCTTAATCCGGCCAGAATACCAAAAATATCATTATATTGCAACAGCCTTAATGTGCTGATAAAATTACTTTATATGTGAAATATGACGTTTCATATCATGGATAATTGAGTTGATGCCGGAGTATTGCAGTTTAATGACGGATAACCTTAAAAAATTAAACCGGAATCTGTCGGAAATCTCAACATGGTTGAAGTTTGACAAGACTCCATGGGTGATAGCGGGGCCCTGCAGTGCCGAGTCACAAGAGCAGGTTCTTTCAACCGCCAGAGAACTTACAAGTTGCCCCTACGTGAAGGTTTTTCGTGCCGGGGTGTGGAAACCCCGTACGCGCCCGAACAGCTTCGAAGGCGTCGGCGAGGTCGGCCTAAAATGGCTCAGGGCGGTTAAGGCCGAAACTTCCCTGCCGACCACAACCGAGGTGGCAAATCCGCACCACATCGAGCTTTGCCTCGAAAATGACGTTGACATTCTCTGGATTGGGGCCAGAACGACGGTAAATCCGTTCATGGTGCAGGAGATAGCCGACGCCCTGAAAGGAGTTGATGTGCCGGTTCTTGTGAAGAATCCCATCAACGCCGAGCTTGGTTTATGGCTGGGGGCAATCGAAAGGTTGTATCAGGCCGGCATAAAAAAACTCGCCGCCATACACCGTGGTTTCTCGACTTTTGTGGAGATGGAATACCGTAACAGTCCGAACTGGCGGATTCCTATCGAACTGAAGAGACTTCTGCCGAACCTGCCGATTATTTGCGATCCCAGCCACATAGGCGGCAGCCGGGATTTCATCGAACCAATCTCCCAGACGGCGCTGGATTTGGGTATCGAGGGTCTGATGATAGAGACCCACATCGATCCCGACCGAGCGTTGAGTGATTCGAGGCAGCAGATTACGCCCAAGGTATTGATCGAGCTGCTCGACAGACTCAGGGCACGCAGTACGGCGATAACCGACGAACAGGTAAAGGCAAAAATCGCCCGTCTGCGCACCGAGATCAGTCACGTGGATTCGCAAATCATACAAGACCTTGCCGAGCGGTTCAGGTGGGTCGAGGAGATAGGCAAGCTCAAGCAGCAACACAATATATCCGTGCTCCAGATTAACCGGTGGGAGAACCTTCTGAAGGACCACCTCGCCAAAGCCGGACAGCTCGACCTGGACGGCGAATTCATAAAGGCCGTGTTCGAGCTAATCCATGCCCAGGCTGTAAAAAGGCAGTTGCATGACTAACCGAAGTCCGCGTCCGGCACCTCGCGGACGGATGGGCTCACCTGGAAGTAATCCTCCCGCTGAAAACCGAATGTGCCGGCGATGATACTGCTCGGGAAGGTTTCACACTTATTGCGATAGTCACGCACGTTCCCGTTGAAGAAACGGCGGGCGGCCTGAATGCGGTCCTCGGTATTGACCAGTTCCTTTTGCAGCTCCAGGAAATTCCGGTCGGCTTTGAGCTGGGGATAGTTCTCGACGACCCCTAAAAGCTGCTGAAGGGCGCCGACCAACTGGGTTTCATTCGCGGCCTGCTGCCGGGCGGGGCCCCGACTGGCAAGGCATTGAGCACGCAGTTGAGTAACACGATCGAAGATTTCCTTTTCATGGGCCGCGTATCCTTTGACCGTGGCTACCAGGTTGGGAATCAAATCGTAGCGGCGCTTGAGTTCCGTGTCGATGTTGCCCCACGCATCCCGAATGTGGTTCCGCAGAGCGACCAGCGTATTGTACGTCAAAACAAGGTAAACGATCGGCAGAAAAAAGACTACACCGATTACTATCAGCATTGGCCCCATATTTATCTCCCTGTAAACAGATAGTCCGGCAGCAGCGACCGGACGGTAATGAGTCGATTCAGATTCGGTTCTATTTGCTCCGGCGCCAACCGCGAGTCGAACGAGATGGCCATTACCCTGTCCTCGATTTCTATGCTCAGATCGATATTGGACAGTAGGTACTCGATCATCCGCGCGTTGCACACATCGTATGCGAATTTCTTATCCTTTGAGCGAACGCAGAACTTACGGCTGAATTCGTACGACTCGAAATCGATGTCGTCGTATCCGACCGCCTGGGCAATCTTCGAGAAAATACCCTCCTGGGCTATGATTAACTCCGGAAACGATACCGGCAGGTGCAGGATAAAGAAGGAGATGTAATAGTGGTGGGTATTCTTGCCGGAGCCGGTCCTGTAATGGTAGTCGAACAAAAGTACCTCGTACCCCTGGTAGCTGCCGGAGAGGATATTGAACGCATAGCGTTCCGAGCCTCGCCGCAGTTTATCCAGGAAGCGATAACGGCGGGCCATGTCACGGTCTTTGCCAGGAGAAAAGTGAAAGCCGAGTCTCGCAGCCACGGCGGCCATCGCCTCGCGTCGTTTGAGAGAGCTGATGTAGCCTAAAACAGCCACAACTGCGAAAATTACAATAACGATGAAAATAACCAGAGGCTGCACTTTTTTATTCCTTCGACATAATCTCAAAATTCGTAGCTGTCAGGTTGTGAGGGATTATAATCTCTTAGCAGGTAATTGACAATATAGCTTTACTTATCATAATGTAAGATCAGATAGCAGTAAGGAATGGGCGCTGTACCATCGGAAAATATTTGTTAGTAACAAGGTGTAGTCATGACTTCGAAAGATGATATCGAATACAAGACAACCATAACGGATGAACACTGGCGTGATGAGGAATTCCAATGGGTACGGATTCTTTCTGAGGGCAACCCCGCCAAAGGGATGGTCCTGCTGTACGTACAGAAGGCATGTACAGCCTTTCACGAGTTTGAGCCGGCCTTGGAAGCGGGCGCTATAAAGCCGGGACAGGTCGAGTTTTTTCGCCGGCGGCTGGCTGCAAGAGTAAAGCACGTATTAATGACAATGCAAAACAATTCACTCGATAAAATTAATGGAGCTACCGAACTGGGCGGGATTTTAGAGTCTATCGAATCGGCCGAAACCGCAGACGTGCTGGCCGAGCTAACTGAAAGACTTCATGCCGTCAATCACACGCTCCTGGATTCACTGGAAGGGAGATAGATTATGAAAGGCATTACGCGTCGAGATTTTATGAAGGCTACGGTTATTGCCGGGGCTGCATTACCATTTTCGCGTGTGCGAGGAGCAAACGAGCGCATCCGTGTCGGTGTCGTTGGACTTGGCGGCCGTGGCATTGGGGCACATATACCATCCTTCGAGAACCAGAAGGATGTGACCGTCGCAGCCGTATGCGATCCGGATCGGGAGCGGATGGGCACTGCGGCCAAAACAATTCAATCGAAATATAACCACGGCGTCGAGCAGTACGTTGACATGCGCCGGATGTTCGACCGTAATGATATTGACATAATCAGCGACGCTACGCAGAACTACTGGCACGGACTTAGCACAATCTGGGCTTGCCGGGCGGGCAAGCACGTCTATGTCGAAAAGCCGCTCTCTCATTATATCTGGGAGGGCAGGCAAATGGTCAATGCCGCTCGAAAGTATAATCGCCTCGTCCAGTGCGGCACACAGCACCGCTCGGAGAATTTAATCATCCAGGCCATTAAATGGGTCCGCGAAGGCAACCTCGGCAAAATCAAATATGTCACCGCCTTTGCCAACAAGCTGCGTGTATCGTGCGGCAAGCGCGACACGCCGCTGCCGATTCCCGATACAATCGATTACGATCTGTGGTGCGGCCCGGCGAAAAAAGTGCCGATCTATCGCGACCGGCTCCAGTACGATTGCAGCTTCGATTGGAACACCGGCGACGGCGAATCGTGCAATCAAGGCGTGCACGAAGTGGACGTAGCCCGCTGGTGTCTGGGCGAGACGATGCTGCCCCGACGGGTGATGAGCATCGGCGGACGATTCGTATTCAACGACGCGTGCGATGTCCCCAACACGCAGATTATCTATTACGATTTTTCAACAGCCCCGATACTTTACGAAGTCCACAATCTGTACAAGGCGAAGGATTCGAAAGAGATACCCGCGTTCCGCGGCGAGCGTGTCGGTGTAATCGTAAATTGCGAGGGCGGATCAGTGAGCCTCTATCGCGGCATCGCATGGGACAACGAAGGAAAGCAAATCAATTCGTTCTCCGTAAGGAGTCCCCAGGACAGCGGCGGCGGCGACCACTTTGTGAACTTCATCGAGGCGGTTCGCAGCGGTCGGCGTGAAGATCTTAACGCCGAGGTGCTTGAAGGTCACCTCTCCACTGCCGTCTGCCATACCGGCAACATTTCGTACCGGCTCGGCGAGAAAGCCTCCGCCAAAGAAATGCGTGCCCGGGTTCGGGACGTGCCGCTTTTCGGTGATATGCTCGACCGGCTGCTGAAGCATATTGCGGCTCACGAAATCGACGTTGATGACGGGACGGTAACGCTCGGACCATGGCTGCAAATCGACCGGGAAAACGAGTGTTTCAAGGAAAGCGAGCAGGCCAATCACCTAGCCTGCGGATTTTACCGCGAGCCGTATATTGTGCCGGATCTTCCAGTATGAGCTATAAAATTTACCGCTGAGACCGCAGGGATCGCAGAAATGATTTAATATTTTCTCCGCGTCCTCGGCGTTCTCTGCGGTTAAAGATTTTCTTACTTAACCTCTACAGTCGGCTGTGCCGCCTTGGCCGGCGCTGCCGCCTTAACTATCTCGAGCAGTTCGATCTCGAAGACAAGCGTGGAATTGGCCGGAATGCCGGGCCTTCCGCGTTCGCCGTAAGCGAGATTTGCAGGTATATAAAGCTCCCACTTGCCGCCTTCTTTCATAAGCTGCAGGGCTTCCGTCCAGCCTTTTATTACGCCCTTAACAGGGAACTCGGCGGGCTTATTACGCTTATAAGAACTGTCGAACTCCGTGCCGTCAATAAGAGTGCCGCGGTAATGAGTCTTGACTTTATCATCCGCCGTGGGGGTATTTCCCGTACCCTCCTTGATGACTTTATATTGCAGACCGCTTGGTAGGACCTTCACGCCTTCCTTTGCCTTGTTCGCTTCAAGAAATGCGGTGCCTGCGGCCAGGTTTTCAGCAGCCTCTTTCGCCTGCTTGGCGGCCTGTTTCGCTCTCATCTGCTGCTGGAAACGCGTATAAACCTGCTTCATATCATCCTGGCTAAGCGCTAATTCCTTGCCTTCCAGTGCATCTTTCAGCCCCAGCATCAGCGAATCGAGATTGATCTCGATGTCCTGACTCTTAAAATTCCGGGCAATTTGGGTCCCTATTATATAGCTGACCTTTTCCATCTCCGTCTTTAGTGTCTCTGCTTTAGGAGCAGTCCCGGCGGTAGTGGTTTGAGGCTCTTTAGCGCCTTCCTCTATTGCCGCATAAGCCGATATTACAATCAAAAAGCTCAATGTCAACATCACAATGTAATTTCTCGTTTTCACTATAATCTCCTTTTCTGATTAAAAAATCACGGTGTGCCTAATCTAAATACGACTCTATCTACACACAACTTTACAAGAATTCAGCATTTTACCAGAAAATCGGACGAAAAGAAAGGAGTTTTTTGGTCGTATTCCTGAATTATAGGGGCAGTTAACTCCACAGGATGGCTAATCGCCGGAACCGCTCTCCACAGGATGGCCAAGCCCAATACGGGTATTTTTATCTTACATTCAAGCCACGGCTTCTTAAGTAGTCCTTCAACTCTTGTATATCGATAATGTGGAAATGGAACACCGAAGCGGCAAGAAGAACGGTTGCTCCGGCCTCTACGGCCTCGTAGAAATGTTCCAGCTTGCCCGCTCCTCCAGAAGCTACGATAGTGGCCGAACAGGTATCGGCCATCGCCTTGATAACGGGAAGGTCGTATCCCGTCTTGGCTCCATCTCCG
>CAZHBL010000163.1:0-9838 GCA_964530105.1 uncultured Pirellulales bacterium
AGTGCCGTAAGAAAGCGTTTGAAAAGAACCCATTACTACCAAGTGGGCAATCGTTACTTGTGTCCGAAAGTCCTATCGAGTAGGCTTTCCCGATCCATCAAGACCTGATTTCCCTGAGTACGGGTATCGGTTCTTTCAAACACATACTTTCTATACGAGCACCGCAGGGGTTAGCCCGCAACAGTATTTATACCAAATCAAAAGACTAAAGTCAATAAAATACCAGAAAATTCCAAACGATTATTAAAGCATCGAAATTTTCTCTATATAGGTTTTTCGACTCGAAGGGCGGTTTTTCTGTAGTCTATTTCCGCTTAAAAAATAAATTGGCGGCACTTTATCGCGCTATCGCAACACGAGTCATATAGTACGCAGTTCCGCCGCAACGGATTCGTTAAGACTCCGGACAATCTCGGCTTCGAAACCGTCAACAGTCTCGTGAGTTAATGTCCCGTCCTCGTCTCTGAACCGAAGTGTAAGCGTGACACTTTTTCTGCCGGATGGAATGCCTTTGCCGCGGTATATGCCGACAAACCGGACGTCCTCAAGCTCGCTTGATGCCTTGCTTCGAATCGCTTTAATAACATCAGCCCAGGGAATTTCTTCGCCGACAATAATCGAAAGGTCACGCTGTATCGCGGGATACCTCGGAATCGGCTTGACTTTTATTGCTCCGCGGGCAAGTGACATAAGCGCCTCAAATTCAATCTCAGCAGCGCACGGCGAGATATCTTTAAAATCGAGCTTTCCCCTGACCGCCTGTGAAATAATCCCCGCAGTTCCGAGCGGCTGAGAGTCCAACATTATTTGGGCTCCCGTCTGTGCCCAAACCAGATCAACAGGAACAAAATCAATTTGCGTATCTCTCGCCAGAGAACTTACTAATCCTTCTATCACTCCCCGCATGTCCCTGAAGTCACCGTCACTTACTAAAGCAAGCTTGGTCTTCTGAATCGGCAGCTCGCCCTTACGTTCGGTCGGCACAAAAGTATCCGCAATCTCAAAAATCCTGCACGGCAGGTTTTTTGCATTAACGTTCGTCTTCAAAACGCCGAGCAGAGAGCCAATCAGGGTTTGACGAAGCAGGTTCACACTTTTTCTCAATTCGTCCCTTACTGCCAGATGCCGCTTAGCGCCGGCCCGCGAGAAAAGCCCGGCAATAGAATCATCGACAAATGTCACGTTAATCGTTTCATAGAAACCGCAGGCGTTAAGGTACGTTCCGATCGATTCGGTCAGCTTTTGATGCGGGTCGGTCGGCACAACTTCGATTCGAATCTTTCGCTCGGTCGGTACTTTGCCGTAGCCGTGTACGCGTGCGACTTCTTCGATCAGGTCAACCTCACGATAAACATCGCTCCGCCACGAGGGAACGGTGCAAGTAATCGAATCATCTTTAATTTTCGGCTCGAAACTCAATGCCGAGAGAATTTTCAACGCTTTCTCGGCGGGAATCTCGATACCTAACAATTTGTTCAACCGCGACAGCCGTAATGTTACTGTTCTCTGCTCCGATTTGGCGGGATAAACATCAACCACGCCTTTGGCGACCTTACCTCCACCCACCTGGATTATTAACTGCGCGGTGCGTTTGGATGCCCAGTCAATTTTCTCGATATCCACTATGCGTTCGAATCGAAACGCCGCCTCCGAAGGCAGGCCCAGCTTGCGAGATGTCGTACGAATACTCACGGGGTCGAAATAGGCGTCCTCAAGAAGAATTTTAGTGGTCTTATCGCCGACTTCAGTATCAAGTCCGCCCATAACGCCGGCTACGGCCACAGGCCCGCTGGGATCGGTAATTACAAGCATATCGGGCTTGAGGTCACATTGCGTGCCGTCGATACTGACGATGCGCTCGCCGGCTTTGGCCTTTCTGACGATAATCTTGCCCTGGGCTATTTTATCGTAATCGAAGGCGTGCGGCGGCTGGCCCGTCTCCATCATTGCGTAGTTGGTCGCATCTACAACGTTACTAACGCTCCGCAGCCCTATGGCCTCAAGCCGCTTTTTGAGCCACTCCGGCGACAGGCCGACCTTGACGCCCTCGATAACCCGTGCCGTATATCGGCCGCACAGGTCCGGCTCATCTATCTGCACGCCGGCAAGTTCCGTAACATCTTTATCCGACTCATCCAACTCGATTTTCGGCAACATTAATTCCCCGCCGGTCGCGGCGGCTAATTCCCGTGCAATGCCGATACAACCCAGGCAATCGCCGCGGTTACTCGTAACCTCAACATCGATCACGGCGTCGTCATCGAGCTTTTCTATCCCCTCGCAGGGAAAGCCCACATCGCTAAGGATTTCCGCAACCTGCTCGGCGGAGTGGTCTGTTTTGATATAATCGCTTAACCAATTCAATGAAATTTTCATAACAAAAGTACCATCAAGAAATTACAAAGCAAAGCCAGGGACCGAAAGTCCGAATCAAACGATACCTTACCTCTAAGGAGCAGAACTGTCAACCGAATCTCGCATTTCTATTAACCGCCGGGAGCGCAGAGACCGCCGAGAAATAAGATGTTGATTGTATTTCTTTATTGAGCGATCATTTACACAAATTCTATTTTTTCTGCGAGCCCAGCGTTCTCCGCAGTAAAATATAACATTGGATTTGTTTGGCTTTGTTTTTCGCCCCCCAAGATGGCAAAAAACAATAAAAATCTCCATAAACCTTTGCGATTACTGAACTAATACTATTTTTCCCATTTTAACATTGGCTTTGTTTTTTCAAACAAGCCCTCTATAATATGCCCGAATCTGTCATTCTGAACGGAGCGTAGCGAAGTAAAGAATCTCTTTCGTACGTTCTAATCCCAGATGCTTCGTTTCACTCAGCATGACAACATAAGAATGATTTCTCATTCCTTTAGAAGCTCTTAGTGCTTAGCATTTCCGGCCGAAGCCCGGCGATTGGCTTTGTTTGGGTTTGTTTTTTCTCCGCCTTCAAGGCATAAAATTCTTCATAATCACCTTTCATATAAGACTTTGCATTAATTTCGCCCTACCGCAAATTGGCTTTGTTTTTTCAACTAAGCAACAAATTTAAACCGCAGATAGACACAGCCCGGCCTTTGGCCGGAACCAATGAGGCTAAGGCCAAACGGTGCCCAAATAATCGCGACCATACTATTAACACAACGTGCAACTACCAAACAACTTAGCAAGGTGGCCTGATGATTATCTGGAATAATTTTCAAGCTCTTACGAGTTAGCATTGCAGATTCACGCAGAAAAAAGAAAAATCATAAATAACAAAATCTCCTATATCTCCATTTTCCATTCTTAATGCGACATACTACATACGAAATACTATATACTAATATGTTATGTATTATACTAAATTCTGCTGAAAATCAAGCTTTTTTTTGAAAAAATCTCCACTACACGGCATTCTTAACATCCACCACGAAATGCACCAAGAAACGTAAAAACAATCAAATATTCAATAGTTCACCCCATGAGATAGGCGAAGCCGCCATCTCACGGGGTAAATCGTAAATCATAAATAGCAAGGTCTCCGTGAGACGGCGTCCTTTATTCATTCTCCGTGCTGCGGACTGCGTATTGTGTGATGGGGATAATCAAATCCAATAACCGCTGATTAAAGATGAAAAACGCGAATTCTTAGGGAAATTGTCATTTTTTTTCTTTTTTTTCACCATTTTTCAATTTTCTTACCAATATTCAAACCATGTGAATCGATACCTAATTAGAAATTAGTAGTTCTTCAACTCATCCTAAATGCTAAATATCATGAGAATTATTATTTTTACCGGAAGAGTAAAATTTATTTTGCAGAACAATGAAAAACTGTTATCATAACAAATGACAACAGTGAGATGTGCGTTCTTTGACGTCGAGGATTTTTAGCAGATGGTTACCTTGTTTATGCTATCTGGTGTGGATTTCTTAGATAACTGGTCCTGGTATAAGAGCATAAGGATTTTGTTTTTAAATAGATATCCTATATAGGCGTATCTAATTCATAATTTGGATTCATGAACGTGAAACGTTACCCGTATCTATGAAAACATTACGTTACAGATTCCAAACAATCAAAGACTATTTTGACCAACTTAATATTAAACAGAAAGGAGATAACCATGAAACGCGAAATAGTACTGATGTTGTGTTTAATACTACAATCAACAGTAGTAGCTGTAGAATTTGCAGCTGGTACAGGAGAACCTAACGATCCGTACCAGATTGCAACGGCAGAGCAATTGATTGCTATCGGTTCGGATCTCGATCTCCTGGAAAAGTATTTTATCTTGGTGGATGATATTGACTTAGATCCCAACCTGCCCGGTGGCAGCATCTTCAAAGACGCCCTGATCACACAGGATACAGACGACAGTGTTAACGGCCACAGCGGTCCATCGTTTGATGGAATTTTTGATGGCAATGGTCATACGATTTCAAATCTTCACATTGAGGGAAAGTACGGACATGATACTGGTCTTTTCGGCAAGCTCTCAGGTATAGTCAAGGATCTGCACCTTACAGGTGTTGTCGTTAGTGGATCGCCTTGTGGTGCAATCGCCGGGCTTAACCATCGTGGGACAATTCTCCAATGTCATGTAGCCGGTCAAGTCTCAGGAGCTGATAATGTTGGCGGGCTGGTCGGATCCAACTGGGATGGCAGTCTGATGGAATGTGAAGCTCAGGTGCAGGTTGTTGGTGATTCGGAAGTTGGTGGAATGGTTGGCGACGGTCCTGGTGGAATGTTGTTACGCTGTGAAGTTCAGGCCGAAATTATTGGCAACAATAGTGTGGGAGGGCTTGTCGGTCGTCAAAGCGGTAATTCGATAATCGAATGCCGAGTCACCGGTGTTGTAAACGGAATTAATAATGTAGGCGGCCTTGTTGGTGACTTTCACGATACATTGATCTGCAGATCTTCAGCAAATTGTTCTGTGACAGCCGAGCAAACCGCCGGTGGATTGATTGGAAGTGCCTTTTGGAACAGCATGTTGATTGCGGACTGCTACGCTCGGGGATCGATTGCCGGTTCCACTCTGGGAGGTCTGATTGGAGAAGCCAGTAAAAATCGAGTGGTGAATTGCTACGCAGCCTGTGAGACTTTTCCCCTTGAAGTAGCGAGCAGAGAAGTACTTGTCGGTGGTTTGTTCGGAGATACATTAACGCGAAACAGAACCCCACTTACGATTGGCTGTTTCTGGGACACAGAATTATCAGGCATAACCGTCAGCACCGGTTCGGATCAGCAACTCGAACTCGGTAAGGGCCTTAATACAGAGCAAATGAAGAACGAAGACTTGTTTCACAGTGCCGGCTGGGACTTCAACCACGTCTGGATGATATCCGAGGGTGAGTATCCGACACAACAGTGGGAAGCAGAAGATTGAAATGATCTAACACGTTCGGTGTAGAATATAACAACCAACGACAATAAATCCAAGAAGTAGTTCAGGATATTTCTAATTTTGGATTTAGAAGATTGAAGCGTTAGTGTCTCTTTTTTGCTGTTAGGAAGTCCACGGCTTTTTTTATGTTCTCGGCTGCGGAAATCAGGAACAATTCGTTGCCCTCGTTGATTTCCTGCTTGCCCCTGGGGATCGAGAATTGCTCGGTTTTCTGGTCGTAAACTGCGACGAAAACACACTCGGAGGGGAAGTGGCGACTTTCGACAATGTTCTGGACGTTCCTGCCGGCTACTTTCGCCCCCTCAGGGACTTTGACCATGAAGATGTCCGCCTTGCCGCCGCCTATGGTTGTGATTCGTCGCACCTGAGGATTCTCGATGTCCATCAACATCTGGCTGACCATAAGGTCGGTCACACGAATAATCGAGTGGACACCCGCAACGACGTAAGCATTTTTATACGCCGGGTCCCTCATTCTGACGACGACCTTGGGCACATCGAAACTTTTGGCCAATATCGCGCAGGCGAGATTGTCCGCATCGCTGCCTGTCGCCGCCACGACAACGTCGGCCTTTCTTATGCCGGCCTCGGTCAAAGCCTGAATGCTCGTGGCGCTACCGGTAATTGCAACGACGCCGGTCTCGGCATACAGCTTGTCGCAAAGCTCCTTATGCTGCTCGATTAATACTACATCATGCTTATTATCCAACAGGCTGCTAACGAGCCCGCCGCCTACCATTCCGCCGCCGGCAACAATAATATACATTTTATTATACCTCCAATCTCAGAAGTCATCCCTAAGGGATTCCACAATTTTTACTTTTGACTTTTTACTTTGATTTTGATCTATCTCCATGCCTTTCTGGAAAACAGAAGCAATACCGGCAGGATTTCCAGTCTTCCCGCCAACATGCCGAAAATATACGTCAATTTCACAACAGGATGAATTTTTATCATATCCGGCACCGATATATAGCAGGGCCCGATATTTCCCATCGCGGAAAACATGCCCGAGAACGATTCCCATGGGCCCAGATTCGAACAAATAGCGGTAATCCCACCGCCTACCAGCAGCAAAATCATCCACGTGAAAAACAAAGCTGCTACGCGATCAACTTCATCTTCCGGCACGATTTTTTTATCGATCACTACTCCCGTGGATGCCCTGCCTGAAATTCTCAGTTTGAGAAGTTCACGGTATAACAGCCGGTTGAGTATGGCGACTCGCAAGACCTTAAAGCCTCCTCCCGTTGAGCCGACGCAGCCTCCGATTACCATCATAGCCATGAATAATTGCTGAGACAGCGTACCGAAGAAGTCCGAGCCGATATCTTTTGTTCCAAAGCCCGTCGTTGTAAGAATGGACATTACCTGGAATAGACTGCGGCGGAACGTGCTCTCAAATTCGCCGATATTTACTGCCGTGCCATCCCTAAACAGAGCGCCGAATGCGCCGGACTTATAGAGATGATCGATAACTATGATAGCGGTAAAACCGGCGATGAGCCGCCACCAGTAGCGAATCTCGGTATTGTCCCAGAGGGCTTTGAAGTCCCTGGTTAAAACTCGGTAATGTACGAGAAAGTTGATGCCACCCAGCATCATTAAAAACGTGAGGGTATATTCGATTAGCCGATAATTTGGGTGGCCTGTTAAACTGTAAAATTCGATACTGCTATCGTGGGGAGAGAATCCGCCGGTTGATAATGCGGTCAGGGCGTGACAGACGGCATCGAAAACCGGCATCTTTTCGATCGATAGAATCACTACAGCAAATATCGTAAATATCGCGTATATTGCCCAGAGTATCCGAAGAGTGTGGAACAGTCCCGGCGTAGGCCTGGCCGAAGAAATCTTATGGCTTTCGGCTCCGAACATATGATGAGCCCCGCCCGACTGGAAAATGACCATCAGGAAAAAAGAAAGTATTCCTATGCCGCCCATCCACTGCGTGAGCGATCTCCAGAAAAGGACGCTCCTCGGCATATTATCCAGCCCGGAAAAAACAGTAATACCGGTGGTCGTAAAACCGCTCATCGCCTCAAAATAGGCGTCGAGATAATTCGCACCGATTCCAATAACGAAGGGCAGAGCTCCCAAGGCCGAGACAAAAAGCCAGCCGAGAGCGCACATGAGCATGGACCCGGTTGTATCGAGCATATCCGACTTGAACTTGTTG
Organism: uncultured Pirellulales bacterium; assembly: GCA_964530105.1. Classification (GTDB taxonomy): domain Bacteria; phylum Planctomycetota; class Phycisphaerae; order Sedimentisphaerales; family Anaerobacaceae; genus JAFGPJ01. The sequence continues at coordinate 7,573 of CAZHBL010000163.1, forward strand.
CGCAGCACCATCCCAAGAGAAAACGAGATCATGGCCGTAACGACAAAAGCAGTAGCGGTAACCCAGCCGTCACCCATTTGTCCCCAGTAGATGAGAACGACTATCAGCGGAAATAAAAGAACCAGCCCCAATATTTCCAACAGACCCCCAATGAAATGCAGGATGCAATTAATTCGTCGAAATCCATTTCTCATCTGTTGACCCGCAGTTTATCGATATCGATGCCAATACGGCGTCTGAATTATATTCTCACCACAGCGTAATTCAAGCTATTTAGTCAGCTATTATCAAAAAACGGGCGGTATTAAAAGATTTATAATGTATTTTTGGGCTTTTGTCTTTCCACTTTTTCTTTATAATGAGTGATAAATAAATGGGAGCAAGAGTCCGATGGGCGATTTCAAACGATTTAAACAGCTTATCGATGGCGGCGATTATTGTATATCCATCGTGACATACGAAGAACAGTATGCCATTGACATAATACGCCAGGCGGCACTTGACCTTAAGCACAACCTGTGGATATGGTCAGTCGCAGGCGGCGTTAAAGAAGGTTTCCTCACGGACAGCCCTTATATTGCCGATACCGAAATGCCAACCGCCGGCCTTCATTACCTTGCTGAAACAGAGCAAGACTCTATTTGTGTTGCTCTCGACCTCGCCGACCAGCTCAAGGCGTGTTCGGTACTACGAGCCCTGCGTGACCTGATCAATCGTTTCGAGCAGAACGGCAACACACTGGTGATGATCAACTGTGACGATACACTGCCGGAAGTCGTGAAGTCTTACACAAAACCTTTTGAGATTTCTTTTCCAAACCAGCAGGAACTGATAAAGATTGTCCGCGACACCCTGCAGCGATTCCATCGTAAAACGCCCATCGAGATCGGTATAACAAAAAAGGGCCTGGACACGATTGTCCGCAACCTTCGGGGGCTTACACGCCGGCAAGCCGAACGGATTATTATTGACACCGTCGTCGACGACAGACGATTCGATGATAATGATATCAACAAGGTCATTGCAAACAAGCGAGGGGTGATCCAGCGAGGAGGCCTGCTTGAGTATGTCGAAACACCTCTGGACCTGAGTGAAATCGGCGGAATGAGTCACCTGAAAAAATGGTTGAACCAGCGTAAAGGCGCATTCAGCTCCGAAGCCGAGCAGTTCGGCCTACAAGCACCCAAAGGAGTGCTCATGCTCGGCGTACAGGGGGCAGGCAAAAGCCTCTGCGCTAAAGCCATCGCAACCGCCTGGCACCAACCGCTCTTGAGATTGGACCCGGGCGCTTTATACGCCAGCTTTATCGGAGAATCCGAACGTAACCTCCGCGATGCGCTGCGTCAGACCGAAATGATGTCGCCGGTTGTATTATGGATTGATGAAATCGAAAAAGCCTTCGCCTCGGCAGCCAGCCGAAGCGCCGACGGCGGCCTGTCACAAAGAATGTTCGGCACACTCCTTACATGGATGCAGGAGCACGAAGCCCCGGTTTTCGTGGTGGCAACAGCCAATGACATCGGGGCATTGCCGCCGGAGCTTTTGCGCAAAGGCCGATTCGATGAAATATTTTTTGTCGACCTGCCCAGCCTAAAGGTACGAAGAGAGATATTTACGATTCACCTGCGTAAATGTAAGCGAGACCCGGAGAAATTCGACCTCGGAGCATTGGCCAAGACATCCGCAGGCTACAGCGGCTCCGAAATCGAGCAGGCGGTCATCTCCGCACTTCATGAAGCATATTCTGAAAAATCAGGCTTGACGACGGAGCTGATTTTATCGGCTATAAGGAATTCACCGCCGATTTCGGTAACAATGGCGGAAAGTGTCCAAAGCCTGCGGGCCTGGGCCAAAGACCGGTGTGTCCCGGCTGATTGAAAAACAGACCGGTCATCTTTGGACTTTTGTATTTACAATTTTCTATTATAATAGGGCAATAAATTATAATAAATAATACAAAGGTAGTTGTTATGGGAAAATACAACGTAATGGCAATACCGGCCGTGAGCATATTTATGCTTATTGTTCTTGCCGGATGTGTCGAACGCGAACTGACGATTAACACTAAACCCCAAGGCGCACTGGTCGTATTGAACGACGAGGAGATCGGCACGGCACCTGTAACGGTCAATTTTAACTGGTACGGCGATTATTGTGTCAGGATTAGTAAAGAAGGCTACGAGACATTGAATACCCACCGGGCACTGAAAAGCCCCTGGTACGATCATTTCCCATTCGATTTCTTCGCCCAGATAGTCAATCCGAA
>CAZHBL010000164.1:0-9780 GCA_964530105.1 uncultured Pirellulales bacterium
GTTGTCGGCCTCTTTATTATCACTATTACATCTCCAGATTTCGGCTAAAGTTCACGGACAGACCAGTCCACGAAAAGATTGTTTATACCCCCATTGTGCCTGTCAGTGCAAGCCAGCCACATACGTTGACCATTAAGAGCGGTCCATTTGTATGGTGGATGGGGATCCTCATATTCTGGTGGTGGGTCGATATCATCCGGCCAGACGCTCGAAAATCGGCAATCAGTTAGGACCGGAATGCTACTTGGGTTCTTAACGAGGCTTGTTCTCCAAGTCCGTCCATCAATTGTGGGCTCGTAATTAGTTTCATGCAAGCGATCGCAAACGTAACCATTCAGGCCATAGCTACCACGAAGCAACTCGATTTTATTGGATCTACGATGTGACCATGCCGCAGATTTGTCGCCAAGCCACTCATTGATGGGCTCTTGCTTCGGTATGATTTTTGTAGCCATCGGACACAAGAGTAAGTCATTCATATCTGGGCAGTAAGCAAACAAGGGAGTAAAGACACGTTCGAATAAGAGGTAACGAAAGAACTTGCTGTCATTGTCGTCATTGTACATAGAGAAAGCCAGACCCCACTGGCGCAGAATCGCTTGGCACTTGGTAGCTTTTGCCTTACTTCTGACGTGTTGCAATACCGGCATCAAGAGCGCCAGCAACAACGCAATGATGGAAATCACAACAAGAAGCTCGATGAGTGTAAAACCCGCCCTTTTAGAAATGTATCTTCTATTTCGCCCCGACAATAATCCGCTTTGCAGACCGGCAATCCTTTTATCCGGCCGGCCAAATCTATTCGCCCCGCACATAATACTTCTCCCTATATTACAGCCATTTTGCCGGAGTTATATGGATATAAATCTCCATCAGGAGAATTCCACATCCTTCGGATTTCTCCGTGCTAACCCCAGGCACGGCAAGTTAGGTGCCGTTAACAATAAGCTGATTCGAGGAAGTTTTACGTTCTATGCTTTATTACTCTTCTAATAATATCGTATACAAAATCAAGAAAAAATCAAGAAAAAAAATAAAAAATCCAGCAAGGAATCATTATACATATCAGGCTGGATTTCCTTATATTAATTATATCCTATAGTAAGGTAGCTCATTAATCCTTCAATTTATTCTGTCTGCTGATGAATTATCTTGACTAAGTACTTTTTTTACACTCAGCTTTCCTATAGAATTAATAAAATATCAATTACCGATGAATAAAATTGCCTTTTATAGAGTTCTAAGCATAAAGGAGCTATAAGATGAGATGCTTACTGTTGAAAGTGATCGTGATTAGTAACATACTTGCATTGTTTGCTAATACTCTTGGCGCTGAGGTATTCCTTCCCGGAATGCAGCCCAAAGAAGCAGGCATTGAGTTTGCGAAAGTGCAGCAATGCCGCATGTGTCATTCAGGCACGAAAAACAAAGATGCCGATCCTTTTATGTCATGGCAAAGCGGCCTAATGTCACTCTCTGCGAAAGACCCGGTTTTCAGAGCGGCCCTTGCCGTCGCCAACCAGGACGTCGAAGGCATCGGGGAGTTTTGCCTGCGCTGCCACGCCCCCCGCGGATGGCTTGAGGGTCGATCCACACCCGCCGACGGCAGCGCACTGAATACTGAAGACATGTTCGGTAATAGCTGTACGGTTTGTCATAGTTTTATCGATCCGCTGTCTGATGAGGCAACCAGGATAATCAAGTATGTTCCGCCTGGGTATGGAAATGCCATGATGGTTTCGGATCCGCAGAATATCGTGCATGGGCCTTATGGTGACGGTATCGGAGCTATGCCCCACCAGGTAGTCAAGTCGCCGTTTCACGCATCGAGTAATCTCTGCGGCGTATGCCATGATATATCCAATCCTCTGATGGTCGAAGACGTCAATGAGCAATCCCCTTATCTTTTCGGGCACATTCAACGAACTTACAGCGAGTGGCTGCTCAGCGATTATGCTAAACGCGGCAGGAAAGGAAGCTGCCAGTCGTGCCATTACAAGCCGGTCGAGGGTGGGGGGCAGGCTTCCAAATACACCAACATACATCGTGACTACTTCATCATGCACGGCCCGATTGGAGGCTCAATATGGGTCCGGGATGCGGCATGGCTGCTCTGGGAAGGCAAGGACATGGATCGGCAAGCTCTTGATCTGGGTAAGAAGCGAGCGGGCGAAATGCTTCAAGAGGCGGCCTCATTGGATTTGAGTTTTGAAAAACCCGGACACGCTACATTAAAAATAACAAACAAGACGGGGCACAAGCTACCTACAGGTTACGAAGAAGGCAGGCGGATGTGGATCAACGCCGTCTTTCTGGACTCGTCCGGCAAAGTTTTGAAGGAAATAGGAAAATACGCCGAAAAGGACGATACTATATTCGGAAAATCCGTTAAGGCTCCGACCCTAATAGATCCCGAACAGACACGTGTGTACGAAATTCTATTTGGTATCAGCGAAGCTCAGGCCAAAAAATATGGTGCAAAGCCCGGCAAGTCTTTTCATTCTGTTTTGAACGATACTATAGTTAAAGACAATCGCATTCCTCCGGAGGGTTTCAGTAATGATTCTTTCCGAGAGCATCTTTCACAGCCGGTTGAAGCGACATACGCCGATGGTCAATACTGGGACCAGTTCGAGCTGGACCTTCCAAAAGAATGCCAAAAGCTCGTCGTTTCGCTTATGTATGAGTCAATCTCCTGGGAGTACCTGAAATTTCTGGCCGAGGAAAATAAAACGGACGATTGGGGCAAAAAGCTTTACAACACATGGACAAAGACCGGCAAGTGTCCGCCAACTGTTGTGGCGAAGATTGAGAAAGTTATTGAGTAGTGATAATGGATAATACTACTCATTCGAGCAGTACCAAGCCGATTCTTGTTACCGGCGCTACAGGGTACGTGGGAGGGAATCTGGTTCCACGTCTTTTGAAGGAGGGATACCGCGTTCGTGTTCTTGTGAGAGACCCTAAGCAGCTACGAGTAAAGAACTGGAATGGTGACGTAGATGTTTTCAAAGGAAATGTGCTTGAACCGGCAACTTTAGTGCCGGCATTGTCGGGAGTCGAAGTAGCTTATTATCTGATTCATAGTATAATCAGTGGAGAGAATTTTGCCGAGATGGACATAGCTGCCGCCCGGAACTTCGGCGAAGCTGTCAAGCAAACGGAAGTAAAACGAGTGATATATCTTGGAGGTTTGGGTGATCCCGAAACCAATCTGTCTAAGCATCTAAGGTCCCGGCAGGAAACGGGGGATATACTCCGACAATCGGGAGTTTGTCTTACAGAATTTCGTGCCGCTGTTATTGTCGGAGCCGGCAGCATTTCATTTGAAATGATACGATATCTTACCGAACGCATACCGATTATGATCTGTCCCCGCTGGGTTCGAAGCAAAGTCCAGCCAATTGCTATTGATGATGTCATCGAATACCTGGTATCAGCTATACAAAATCCGCACAGTTCCGGGCAAATAATCGAAATTGGTGGAGCTGACGTCCTGACCTATGGAGATATGATGAAGCTCTACGCTCGCGTGCGGGGACTTCGGCGCTGGCTGCTTAATGTGCCGGTTCTGACGCCCCGACTGTCGTCGTACTGGGTACATTGGGTCACGCCTGTCTCTGCGGCTTTTGCCAGACCACTCATAGAAGGACTTAGAAATGAAGTGGTAGTCAGAGACCATAAAGCATCGGAATTTTTTTTGCAAATCGAGCCGTCGACTTATGAAAGTGCCGTCCATAGTGCATTGTCACAACTCGATCCGGACAGATTTGAAGATATCATTAACCAGTTGACCTCGACGATGGATATTGTGAATTCGGCAAACTTCAAAACAATCCGCAACGGAATGATTATCGAAGTCAGGCGCTGTATTGTTCACTCAAAGACGTCCACGGTGTACAGCATTTTTACCGATATCGGCGGACCAAACGGCTGGCCCTGTAACTGGGCCTGGCGACTTCGAGCACTGTTTGACAGAGTTATCGGGGGCGTTGGTATGCGCAAAGGCCGCCCTGATCCGGCGGAAATTGCAGTCGGGGATGCTCTGGACTTTTTCAGGGTTGTGAAGATTCAGACCGGCCGATTGATGAGATTAAAAGCCGAAATGAAACTTCCCGGTGATGGCTGGCTTCAGTTCGAAGTCACTCCGCATGGAGAAGACCGGGCACAACTTACCCAAACCGTTTTTTTTGCCCCGAAGGGATTACCGGGAATCGTGTACTGGTATCTGCTATACCCGCTACATTCTCTGATCTTTTGCAAAATGATTAAAAGGCTTGCTCAAAGGTCTGAACAGATTTGAGCTGATTACGTATTCTGTCTATAGCGAATTTGTAAATATAATTGGAAGGAAATATGATGGCAAAGTTAAATGTAGGTGACAAAGCACCCGCTTTTTCGTTATTGGATCAAGAAGGCAAACAGGTCTCGCTCTCGGATTTCAAGGGCAAAAAGCTTCTTTTGTATTTCTATCCGAAAGCCGATACTCCCGGCTGTACGAAACAGGCGTGCAGCATTCGGGACGCCTCGAAAGAGCTCAAAAAACTCGGGGTTGCTGCAATTGGTATCAGCCCGGATGAACCACCCAGACAGAAGAAATTCGATGATAAATACAGTCTTGGCTTTCCTTTGTTGTCCGATCCAGATAGCAAGGTTACGAAGGCGTACGGAGCCTGGGGTGAGAAGTCAATGTATGGAAAGAAGTATGAGGGTATCATCCGCTCTTCTTTCGTGATCGATGGTCAGTGCAAAATCCTGCAAGCTTCTTATAAAGTTAAACCGTTGGACACAATCCCGAACGCGACTGAAGTTTTAGCATGATTTTCTTATGAAAGGCAAATTTGGAAGTGACGATACCTAAATATCCTGACTCGACGGAAGTTTCAGTTGATATGCGGCCAGTGCTGCACCCGAAATTCCAGGCCCTTGCTGATGGGATTTCCGAATTTACTTTCGCCAACATCTATTTATTTCGCCGGACCCACAATTACAGAATATCTCAGTTGGAGAATGGACTTTTTATTATCACCGGCCGGGATAAAGAAAATCCTTTCTTCATGCTGCCTTTCGGACTGCCGGATGAAAATAGCATAGAGGAGCTTTTTAGCAATCACCAGATAATGAAAGCCGCCACCGGACAGCAAGCGGAAAAACTGTCTTCTCTGGGATATTCCGTCAGTGAAGACAGGGACAATTTCGATTATCTTTATTCGAGAGAAGACTTAACGAACCTTACCGGCAGAAAGTTTCACAAGAAAAAGAATTTACTAAATATATTCGTAAAAAATAATGAATGTCAGGCAAAACCTTTGCTCGAAGAATATCGGAACGATGCACTACAAATTCTGGAGCGATGGAATAATCAGCACGACCAGCCGAATGATTTTCTTGCTGCGAAGGAAGCTTTGGAGAAAATGTGGCCGCTGCAACTGTGCGGCGGAATTTTCTATATTGACGGGCAGCCTGTCGCTTATTGTCTCGGAGAAGAGCTTGCTCTCGGTAAAAGCTTTGTAATTGATTTCGAAAAAGCTATCCTCGGGGAAGATTTTAAGGGCATTTATCAGTATATTAACCAGGCATTTGCTTCGATACTGCCGGAGAAATACGAGACTGTAAACCGCCAGCAGGACCTTGGCGAATCCGGCCTGCGACAAGCTAAAATGAGCTATCGTCCGGCGGATTTTGTCAAAAAGTACAGAGTCAAGTCTTATTGAATAGGATTACCGTGATATTAATATTATCGGATTACGTGGAGTGGCGATTAAGATGTTAAAGAGCATAATATCATTAGCCGTTGTTTTGTTTTTGGCCGTAGGGGTGATTGCCGATGACGGAATTATCATCAGGAAAAATCAGCGAACATTGGAACAAATAGACAATATCTATTCACAGATACCGCCTGTTCGATATAATCCACCACCCAACCGCTGGAAGAATCTACCCCGAACAAAAGAATATCTGTCCAAAGGCGGAAATTTCAAGGTAGTAATGCTCGGCGACAGTATTGTAAACGATACGAGCCGTTCATGCTGGAATCTGCTTATCGAGAGGCGTTATCCTGAATGTAAAATTGAGAAAATAACTTCTGTCCGAGGCTCCACGGGCTGCTGGTGGTATAAAGAGCCGGGACGCGTTCGGAAATTTGTGCTCGATCATAAACCCACCCTGGTAATAATCGGCGGCATCAGCCACCATAGTGATATAGATTCCGTACGCGATGTAATTCATCAGATCAAAGCTGAATCTGATGCCGATATTCTTCTTATGACCGGCGCTTTCGGCAGCATTGACCCTCGGGACGACAAGCAGTGGCAAAAGATAAGCGACCCCAATCATTTCAGCGAATATCGCAAAGGTCTCGAACTGCTCGCGCACGAAACGGGTGCAGCATTTCTTGACATGGAAGCCGCATGGGCCAGCTATATTCGCAGCTCCGGCAAAGACCTTGATTGGTTCAAACGCGACCCTATACACGCCAACGAACGCGGCGAGCAAATTCTCGGCCACATTCTTGAAAGCTACTTTTCTCTTCCTGCACGAAAAGATTAACGGGCGGCGCTATAGCCAATGGTTTGATTTCATCATAAATGTTGAATGATAGACTTCATCAACTCCATCGTTTCCGGGCAAGCCGGGATTGGTATCTCATGCTTTATATTACCAACCGGGATCCGGACGAACTTCGGCTTTCAGTCCTTTCGGCCCTACGATGTAAATAGGGCTTTCACCGAGCGGTATGCTGAGACTCTTTGTCCTGACGGGATGGAACGGGACGAATCGACGCGTCGCGAAAATGTCGTAGCAGGTCAGCCATTTTTCATTGTTGACGCGGATATAAGCGTAAGGTTTCGTGCTCCACGCCACAATCACCGTTTCATCCGAAGCCGGCTCGGCAAATACGACGGCATAAACATCGGGACCAAAACTATCGTTACGAATCCAGCGTTTTGCCTCCAACATTCGAGTCATCCAGCCGTAGGCATAGTACGCATACTTCGGCGAAAGGTCGGCTCGCACTATGCCTACCATATCTGCCTGGTCGAACTGCCGGACGCCTGTATCCTTCAATGTCCACCAAAACACTTTATCAACCCGGCCCGAAGCGATGGCAAGAACGTAAAAACGTACCAACAAATCAGCCTGTCGCAATTCGGATGTTCCGTATGGGTGGATATGCGTATTCCAGCAGATTTCCGTGATCCATGCGGGTTTTGACTTGCCGAATTTGCTCATGAGCTTGACAAGCTCCTCGGTCTGTTCGAGGAAACTCATGTGGACGAGGGGATAATCCGGCGTAAGATCCTGCCGGTGCCAGCTCTTGACGTATTGATCCAGCTCCCAGAAGTCAAATGGCTCTTCCGGCGAGCATGGCGGCCTGTAGGGATGGAAGCAGACGATGTCGAAACACTCGTAAGGTACGGCCTTCAGGATTTTCTCCGCCCACAAGACATCGCAGAAAGCCATGTTCAGTCCGAGAACTTTCGCTTCAGGATTGGCCGAGTGAATCGCGCTGCCCGCCGCCGCCATAAGGCGCGCGTACTGTTCGGGCGTTCCCTTCCAGAAGCCGCCGTTAGGCTCATTCCATATCTGCCAGTAGTCAACCTTGCCCTTGTAGCGCTTAGCCGCGGCACGTGCGAAGGCACAATAAGCCTCAACACCCTCCGGCGTTCGCGGGTCGTGAAAAGCCGGATTGTAGGCAAGATTTCCGAACAGCAACAGTCCGTGTGCCAGGCAGAGTTCTATGAGGCGGTCATAAGGTTCCCAGTCGTACTTTCCCGGCTCGCGCTCGATGCGTTTCCAGTTGAAATCCTGCCTTCCCCATTTGATTCCGGCTTGCTGCATAAGTTCGAGCCGCTCTTTCAGGTCGCTTGTGCCGGGACCGAACGCCGTATTGATGCCGAAGGGCGAATCGGGCCGGATGCTGTCGGCAAACTGGTGCGGCGGAAGATCGATTTTGAATCGCCCGACGGCAGACGGCGATTCGCTCTGGCCGGCCGGGGCGGCAAATGTGCAGAACATCAGCACTATGGTGCTCTCTATTGCTCTTCTGAGCATTGGCAGCATCTCCGTAAAGACGTTTACAGTCTTGCATAACCCAAAGGCTATCTTAGTACTTCAACTGGCTGGCCTTTGGGGTGACCTTGTCGATATTGGGCGTCACATCGACGCTGACGTTTCGCATGGCCCAGGCCAGACCGCCGGCCATAATCCCCTGGACGCGGGGATTGGTCCAGATATCGTCACGGTGCCCGAAGGACGTGTAGAAAACCCGTCCCTTGTTTTGCATACGTGCCCAGGTCTGCGGAAACGGCGGACGCTGGTAGCAGTCGCCTTCCATCCCTTCATTGTCCTCGATAAGGATTACGTGCAGGTCTTTGGCGAAATTCTTCAAAGTGTACCACTCTTCTTTCATTGTCTCGCTATCCCCGAATTGTTTGACTCCCGGAAAATCGGGTGAGGCCGCGCGTATCGTCGCGTTCTGCTGAGCGCCGTGGACGATAAACTCACCGCCGATCATCGCGATATAGGGGTCAACCTCAGTCTGATTTTCCCTGCTTGGCCCCTTCGAGTGGAACGAGTCTGTGGCCGAGTGAAAACCGACAAAACCTTTGCCGTCGGCAATCACCTGCAGGAGCTTTTTCTTGCCTTCGGGCGTCATGGACGGCGTTTGCTGTTTGTTCGGCTTTGTCAAATCGCCAGTGGTATAGAAGGCTATCGCATCATACTGGCCGAGGTCGCCGTCGAAGACCCTGCCGTCTTTTGTCGATACCACCTCGAAGCCGTGTTTTTGGCCCAGCTCGTTGAGGATTCTCTCGGAAATGCTCGGCTGACCATTCTTGCGCTTAACGGCTTCGTGCTCGAAGCCGGCCGAACGTGAAAAGTAGAGAATCTTCTGCTTCTTCTTTTCGGCTGCGGCCACCCAGTTCATAGGTAACGCCGAGGCTCCGAGAATCGCAGCACCTGTCGCTACAAGCATGTCGCGGCGATTTATACTTTTGTTAAAGCTCGATTTATTACACATTGTTGTTTTAACCTCCAAATCTTAAATATTGTTTTATCGTTTCCGGCGGTGACCTGCCGTCTTCATACTATAAATCCACAAGAAATCATAACACGGCCTCTCAAATTATTCCAAATGTTTTTATCCGTCCATTAAATGAATTTATTCTTGCTACAGCCGTCACCTTTCGATAGTATCGCGTATCATGAAACGAAGACAATTCCTAAAAAGCGTTTGCAGCACAGCATTAGGGGTATCGAGTTTTCCATACATTGTGTCGTCATCTGTATTTGGCGCAAACGGGGCCGTGCCGCCGAGTGAAAAGGTCGTAATGGGATTCATCGGCGTCGGCAGCATGGGTGGCGGGCATTTACGATCGTTCCTCGGATACGAAGATGTGCAGGTGGCCGCCGTCTGCGACCTTCGTGAAATATTTCGCCAAAGGGCCCTCGACAGGGTCCGTCAGCGATATGGCGGCGACGGCTGCAAAATCTATCACGATTACCGTGAATTGCTCGCCCGCGAGGATATCGACGCCGTGACGGTTGTTGTGCCCGACTTTTGGCACGCACTCATCGGAATTGAAGCCGCCCGCAACGGCAAGGATATGTATTACGAAAAGCCAATGGCTATGAGCATTGCGGATGGGAAGGCCGTGCGAAGCGCGGTGAACCGGTACAAAGTCATATTTCAGTTCGGCACGCAGCAGAGGTCGGACGACAAATTCCGCTTTGCCTGCGAGCTGGCCCGCAATGAAAAAATCGGCAAGCTCCACACAA
>CAZHBL010000165.1:0-9770 GCA_964530105.1 uncultured Pirellulales bacterium
TCAGACCAATAATGTTTTACAGGCGATGATTCTCACAAAGGGCGAAAAGATGATTTTGACGCCGACCTATCACGTGTTCGAGATGTACAAGGTCCATCATGATGCGACAATGCTACCGATGGATCTGGAGTGCGCCGATTATCAGTTTGGGGACGAAAATGTTCCGGCTATCGACGTCTCAGCGTCAAAAGACAAATCCGGCAAAATACACATATCTTTTTGCAATCTGGATCCCGTGAACCCGGCTGATGTTGCCTGCAAGCTTTTTGGAGTCGAACCGGCGAAAGTTACCGGCCGTGTGCTCACCGCAGATGATATGACCGCGCACAATACCTTCGATAAGCCGGAAACCGTGAAGCCCGCTGTCTTTGATGATTTCTTGCTGAGAGATGATATGCTGACTGTGAAGCTGCCGGCAAAATCCGTGGTCGTTCTGGAAATATGGTGACACTTTCGTTTGTGCATCTGGAAAACAGCGAACCGGCCATCAAGATGGGAGTTGCGAAATGAGTAGTATTTTGAATCGTCGTGATTTTGTAAAAACGATGGGATTGTCTATTGCATCGCTGGTTTTGCCCGGTTGTGGCAGAGCCTCTAAGCTCTCAATAGGTGAGCCGGATAAGAAAAAGCCGAATATTATTTTTATCATGGCCGATGATATGGGCTACGGCGACCTCGGCTGCTACAATAAAAAGTCGAAGATTCCAACACCCAATATGGATGCCCTGGCCGCCGATGGCATTCGTTTTACCGATGCCCACTCGCCCTCGGCGGTATGCACTCCGACCCGCTACGGCGTTCTCACGGGGCGTTATTGCTGGCGGTCCAGACTTAAACAGGGCGTTCTCAACGGTTATTCTCCGGCCTTGATCGACACCCGACGGATGACTGTTGCATCGCTCTTAAAGCAAAACGGCTATGCCACCGCCTGTATCGGCAAATGGCACCTTGGTCTTGGCAGTGACAAGAAAACCGATTTCAGCAAGCCGCTAGTGCCCGGCCCCAATGACCTCGGCTTCGATTATTTTTATGGAATTCCGGCGTCCCTGGATATGCCGCCGTATTGCTACGTGGAAAACGACCACGCTGAAAATGAACCTACGCTGACCATCGATGCGGGTAAATCAAACGAGGATGGCTGGTGGCGTAAAGGGGCAATCTCGCCGGGCTTTAAGCATGTGGAGGTTCTACCGCACCTGACAAAGAAGGCCGTAGAACATATCGGCGACCTTGCCAGGAAATCGCCGAATAAGCCGCTCTTTTTGTATTTTCCTCTCCCATCGCCGCATTGCCCGATTGCCTCGGCGGACTTTGTAAAGGGACGAAGCAGTGCCGGGGGCTACGGCGACTATGTCGTCGAAGTTGACTGGACTGTCGGGCAGGTTGTCAGGGCGCTCGAACGCAACGGCCTTGCCGACAATACGCTGATTATCGTCACCAGTGACAACGGTTCTCCCGCCCGGACAAAAATTAATCACGCGCCCTATTCCATGATGAAAATATATGGGCATTATCCTAATGGCAATTTACGGGGAATAAAGGCCGACATCTGGGACGGCGGCCATCGTGAGCCTTTTATCGCCCACTGGCCTGGTAAAATTCCGGCCGGAACTACTTGCGATGAGCTTATTTGCCTGACCGACCTGCTGGCAACTTGTGCGGCGATTGTCGGGGCTGAGCTGCCGGATAATGCCGGCGAAGACAGCTATAATATCATGCCTGCTCTGTTGGGCCAGGAACGTGCCGGGCCCATCCGTGAGGCCGTCGTGCACCATTCTGGCAGCGGAATGTTTGCCATTCGTCAGAGTAAATGGAAGCTTGAGCTTGGTCTTGGGTCTGGCGGTTTTTCCGTGCCCAGAAGCATCAAGCCAAAACCAGGGGAGCCGGCCGGGCAGCTTTACAACCTTCAAGAAGATTTGGCCGAGAGCAGGAATCTCTGGAACGAGCACCCGGAAATAGTAGAGCGGTTGACAAATCTGCTTGCGAAGTACAAACAACAGGGCTACAGCCGGCCAATCTGAAATCATTGGGAGACAATCATAACTTTTTGTTATTCAGTAAAAAAAGTCAGTTTGAATATTTGGGCGGAAGGGATTCTGCAGAATGAAACGCTATTTAGTAATCGATTTGCTGGCATGGGTGCTGCCGGCTGTTTGCCTGTTATCAGGTGCGGCAAAGGTGAATGAAAATGATGCTGTCAAGACTGCCAAAGAGATTCTCAATAAAACTGGTGTGCAGGGTGGTATCGTTGTCCATCTTGGTTGTGGTGATGGGACATTGACGGCGGCTCTGCGCGCCAATGATCGCTATACGGTTCATGGACTCGAAGCGGACCCGGCCAAAGTTGCCAAGGCAAGACAATACATACAAGACAAGGGACTCTATGGGCCAGTTGCCATCGAGCTATTTTCCGGTTCTGTACTCCCCTACAGCGATAATCTTATTAACCTGATTGTAGTGCAGGATTCTGGCAAAATACCTATGAACGAGATAATGCGGGTACTTGCTCCTGGCGGCGTGGCCTATGTTGAGCACGACGGCATGTGGAGCAAGACCGTCAAAGCCTGGCCCGGCAATATCGATCAGTGGACTCATTTTCTACATGATGCGAGTAACAACGCAGTTGCTAATGATTTTGTCGTCGGACCGCCCCGCAGTCTTCAGTGGGTAGCGCCGCCGCTTTGGCTTCGCAGCCATGAGACGCCATCGGGTATCCAGGCGTCCGTCTCGGCCGACGGCCGGCTGTTCTACTTCTTCGACGAAGGGCTTATCGGCATCACGGACGAGCGCCTGCCGGACCGATGGTCGCTTGTCTGCCGGGATGCTTTCAACGGCAGGTTCCTCTGGAAGCGGCCGCTCGGCTCCTGGGGCTGGCGCCAGTGGAGCCTTGAGCGATACCAGGGCAAAGACTGGACGATGCTGCGTGCTGCGAGGACGGATGTCCCCAACATAAATCAGCGAAGAATTGTGGCTGATGGCAACCGGCTTTATACAACCCTTTCGTACCGTGCTCCCGTCTCGATTTTAGACGCTGCAACCGGCGATATTATTGCTACACTTGATGAAACAAAGGGTACCAACGAAATACTTGTAAGCGACGGTATTGTTGTTGCTTATACAGAGCAGGAATCGGATGCTGCGGCCCGACGCAGAGGGGGTAAAAATGAGACTCAAGCGGCTTTGGTCGCCGTCAAAGGCAGCACGCAAAAGGTGCTCTGGGATAAGCAGACTGGGAAAATTCGTCCTCTGTCACTTGCGATAGATAACGGCCGGGTTGTTTTCTTGAGCGGCAAAGACCTCATCGCACTCGATCTTAAAGACGGCAGTGTACTATGGAATGTCCAACCGAAGCAGACGTCGCCGAAGACCCTTGTGATTGCGAGCGATACTATCGTTATGCAGGGCGGAAAATCGGTTTCGGCCTATGATGCCGCCGATGGCAGACTGCTGTGGCAGAAAACCGTGCCGCCCATCGGCGGAGGTGAAGGGGACGACTTGTTTGTCATTGACGGCCTGGTCTGGCGCGGAATAGTAAGCGTGGACGATGAGGGCAGGCCCGTCAACAAGAGTCCTCATGCGCTGGTCATCGGACGGGACCTTCGCACTGGTCTGGAGAAAAAGCGAATCCTGGTCAAGAACCTGCGAAGCCCGGAACATCATCATCGTTGTTATCGCAATAAGGCGACGGTTCGCTATTTAATCAGCTCTTACGAAGGCGCCGAGTTTCTCGATTTTCAGGGGGATGATAATTGCCAAAACAACTGGCTTCGCGGTGCCTGCAGGTACGGAATGATGCCGGCGAATGGTATGTTGTACGTGCCGCCGGATCAGTGTTTCTGCCAGCCGGGAGCAAAGTTCCTCGGCTTCGCCGCGGTGACGGCCGGGCGGGATAATGGATTCAAAGCCGTTGCAGACTCACAGCGTCTTGAGAAGGGCCCCGCTTACGGTGCGGCTACCGATATGCAATCGAGTCCTGAAAGCGACTGGCCGACATATCGTCACGATGCAGCTCGCAGCGGGGCAACTCATGTAAATATTCCTGCTAACGTTGAGGTCAATTGGAAAGTTTCGCTGGGAGGCACTCTGACAGCTCCGGTGGCGGCGGACGGCAAGTTGTTTGTTGCAGAGACGGATGAACATACATTGAACGCGCTGGATATGGCAACCGGCAAAATGCTGTGGCGGTTTATTGCCGATGGGCGTATCGATTCGCCCCCGACAATCTATCGTGGGATGGTGCTTTTCGGCTCGAAGGACGGGCGTGTGTACTGCCTGCGGGCATCAGACGGCCGGTTTGTATGGCGTTTTTTAGCGGCGCCGAACGATAGGCGAATCGCATGTTTCGACCAGATCGAATCGGCCTGGCCGGTCCACGGCAGCGTGCTCGTGGATAACGGCACGGCATACTTCACAGCGGGGCGTTCCACATATCTGGATGGTGGTATTCGGGTCTACGGGCTCGAACCGGCCACCGGGAAAATTCTGCATAAAGGTCTTCTGGAAGGGCCGCATCGTGATGTGAATAAAGACCGCGATCTGGCCTTCTTTATCCTCGGTGCTAATTCGGATGTGCTCGTCAGTGAAGGCGGTTATCTCTATATGCGGCAGAAAAAAATGACGCCCGATTTGAAGGAAGTCGAAGTTGATGTTTTGTCGAATAAGGGCGCTCAGGACGTCGGCCTGCATGTATTCTCGACGGCCGGCTTGCTGGACGGCTCGTGGTACAATCGTACATTCTGGATGTATTCGAAACGCTGGCCAGGTTTTCAGTTAGCGAACCAAGCCCCCAAGACCGGCCAGCTACTTGTGGTCGGTGACAAAAAGACCTATTCCGTCCGAACATTTTATCGCCGGAACGTGCACAGCCCGATGTTTTTCCCGGGCCAGGAAGGATATCTGCTGTTTGCCGACTATAATACGAACGAGCCTCAAATCGTCGGCGAGGCCGGTTCGCGCAAGCCGATTAAATGGCTGCCTCAATCCGATTATTCTCGCGCCAGAGGCGACCAGATACGAACGCTGGAAAGTGAGGCTTTCGGACTGGACAAAATGATCGGCTATAGTCGTGCCGAGCCGCCGGTTTGGACGAATTGGCTGGACGTGCGAATTCGTGCTATGGTAAAGGCGGGTGAGACCTTATTCGTAGCCGGCCCTCCGGATGTTTTCGATTCGAAGGATCCCTATGCCGCTTTCGAAGCGCGCAAGGGGGCACGGCTTGTGGCCGTCTCAGCCACCGATGGGAAGAAGCTTTCTGAAACGCCGCTGGAGTATCCGCCCGTATTCGACGGTATGATCGCGGCGGGCGGTCGCTTGTTTGCTTCCCTGCAGGACGGCAGTCTTGTCAGCTTAACGGCAAAGTAGTTATCATAACAACAATCGGGGCCTGTGCCGTATCAATCGGCACAGGCCCCGAAAAGTTTTAAATGGACTTAAAAATTGCGGGTGGATTTGTTATCCTATGTGGAAGATAAATCTTACTATACGGATGAACTGTTGTTAAGGTTAAAAATGTCGATTGATATTCGAGGCATATTTACAATTGTTTTGGCGGTTTTTTTGTTGAGCCGGCCGGCTGCCGGCGAAGCTGAAGTGCCAGCCGAAGAAGCTGCGGCTTTGAGGCCGGCGATAGAAGACCTGACGAGGACTTTCGGCGACAAATATCCGAACGGCGGAGAATATCTGACCAGACTGCGCGATATCGAACGGCGCTGGAATCAGGCGGAGTTCGAATCGCTCCGGCGTGAAGCGCTCATTGCCAATCCGCTGGTTAGCGGCCGGCCAATTCTCTTTGTGGTGCGAGAACAGTACAGGAGCGACCATCACAATACCGCCACAATCTTCAAGACTGGAGAGATCAACACAAACAGCTTTCGGGGCGGAGGCGCACTGAAAACGATAGATTTTGCTCAAGGAGGCAATGTCAGGACTCTGATTGAAATGTCCCAGGGTCTTGTGCGCGATCCGGAAGTTCATTTTGGGGGCGAAAAAATAGTCTTCTCCATGCGGAAGAATATCGAGGATGATTACCATATTTATGAGATTGATACCGATGGTACGGGTCTAAAGCAGCTAACATCCGCTCCGGGAGTGGCCGATTTCGATCCATTGTACCTGCCGGATGACAGCATCGTTTTCTCTTCGACACGTGAGCCGAAGTATTGTATGTGTAACCGTCACATTATGGGTAATCTTTTTCGGATGGATGCCGATGGAGCCAACATCCATCAAATTGGTAAAAGCACATTACACGAGGGCCATTCGGCGCTTATGCCGGACGGACGAATACTCTATGATCGCTGGGAGTATGTGGATCGTAACTTTGGGGATGCCCAGGGACTTTGGACGGTGAATCCGGACGGCACGAACCAGTCGGTCTACTGGGGCAACAATACATGGTCTCCAGGGAGTGTGATCGATGCCCGGCCCATCCCGGGTACGGGGAAGGTCCTGTGTATTTTCGGCTCCTGCCATGACCGCCCGTGGGGAGCACTTGCTATCATCGATCGGCGTTTGGGCATCGACGGTAGAGAGCCGGTCGTCCGCACATGGAGTGCGGATGCCGTCAACCTTGTGGCTGAAGCGGGTCCCAGGCCGGACGTATATGGATTTGACGAGTTTACAAAAGTGAATCCGAAATATGAGGATCCTTATCCGCTGAGTGATAAGTATTTCCTCTGTTCGAGGATGACCGGCCGGGGCGAGCAGATGGGGATTTACCTGCTCGATATTTTTGGTAATGAAGTTTTGCTACATGTCGAGGAGCCAGGGTGTTTTGATCCTATGCCGGTGTTTCGGCGGCAAAGGCCGATGGAAGTACCGTTACGACGTGACTTTAATAACCAGAGCGGGTATTTGTACATTCTAAATGTTTATGAGGGAACACATATGGAGGGTGTGAAACCGGGCATCGTGAAATATCTGCGTGTGGTCGAGTCGCCTGAAAAGCGTTTCTGGACACATGCGGAGTGGGGTGGGCAGGGCGTGCATTGTCCGGCGATGAACTGGCACAGTTTCGAGAGCAAGCGAATTCTCGGCACCGTTCCTGTGGCCGAAGACGGCTCTGCTTATTTCGAAGTGCCTTCTGATAAGTTCATCTATTTCCAGCTTCTCGATGTGAATAAGATGATGGTGCAGTCCATGCGAAGCGGGACAGTTGTCCAGTCCGGCGAGATGACAGGTTGTGTCGGGTGCCATGAGAATCGGCGCGATACGCCGAAACAGTTTAGCGAAAAGGTGCCGATGGCTCTGAAGCGACAGCCGAGCAAACTAAGTGGTTGGAAGGGGGAGCCGCGATTGTTCAACTATGCAAGCGAGGTGCAGCCTGTTTTCGATAAGCATTGTGTTAGCTGCCACGACTTCGGCCAGGATGCCGGGGGAAAGCTTATTCTGGCAGGCGATCGTACTAACACGTTTAATGCCTCATATAACGAATTGTGGCGTAAGAAGTATATCAAAGCTATTGGCGCCGGGCCATCCGATATCCAGCAGCCTTATTCATGGGGTTCTCATGCGAGTAAGCTTGTCGAGGTTATTCGGGAAGGACATTATGATACAAAACTAAGTAGTGACGAATTCGAACGCATCGTAACCTGGATAGACCTTAATGGGCCGTATTATCCACGCTACGACTGTGCCTATCCGAATAATCTGGCGGGCCGATGCCCACTCGATAACAACCAGCTCAAACGACTCACCGAGTTGACGGGTGTGCCTTTTACAAAGCTGGCCACTCACAATCAGAATACGGGGCCGCAAGTGAGCTTCGACCGTCCCTGGCTGAGCCCATGCCTCGCCAGTTTCGAGGACACAAGTCATCCCGGGTATATAGAGGCATTGGCAATCATCGAGTCCGGCAGACGAATGTTGCAGCAGCGACCGCGGGCGGACATGCCGGGCTTCGAGGCATGCGCTGTCGATCAACAGCGTCAACAAAACTATACAATGCGTCAACAGGCCGAAGTACGCAATCGCAAGGCAATCCACAATGGACAGAAGCTTTACGACATTGATTGATGGTGGTTGGTTCTATAGTTCTGTTGCCTGAAACGTTGAAGCGATAAATGCTATTATTTCCTTGAATTCATGGCGGTTTAATGTATAATAATATTAGTTTTCCGGTTTTTATGGAAAGCGACGCAGTGAAAGGGTGCGCTATTCGTTATGGTTGAGGTAAAGCATTTCGTACGGCAGCGGTTTGCCCGCGTACCAGGATCGCCGCCGGCATCGATTATTTCTTGAGAATTAGACCAGATGAAATTTAACAGCATTGTTTTTATCGTCGTATTGGCGGTGCTACTGTTCTGCAGTGGCCTTTGGGCCCGGCAGACAACAGAATATGAGGCCGAAATGGTTGTTTCAGGCTGGCTCAAGGAAAGTCCGCAGCCGCTCGGCGCGACTCTCGGCCGGCGGGTCAGGGATATCGAGACCTTTACCGGCCAGGACGACAGGCTGGCTTATTACATTGTTAATTTGGAGCCGTCGGGGTATGTGATCGTCTCGGCGGACGACCGGATTGAGCCGATTATAGGTTTTGCCGCTGATGGGGCTTACGACCTTTCGTTTGAGAATCCACTGGTGGCCCTGGTTACAAGCGACCTTAGCGGGCGTCTCGAAGCGTTGGCGAGGGCATCTTACCCTCGAATAGAAAACAAGGCCGGGACGGCCTCGCCACATACGTACTACCTCCAATCGACGGCCGAAACGCAGGCGTCCGGCACGACCCAGGGCAAGTGGCGGCGTTTTATCGACCTTGCGGAGGATTCCGAAGGTGGATTCGCCATGATGAGCCTGATAAACCTCAGCGATATTCGGGTGCTTCCGCTGCTGCAAAGCCAATGGGGCCAGACAAAAGCCTGCGGCGATAATTTATATAACTATTACACCCCAAGTAATTATCCCTGCGGTTGTGTCGCGACGGCGATGGCCCAGGTTATGCGTTACTACGAGTATCCGACCGAACCGATCGGTGTGCATGAGTTTGCGATCCATGCGAGTGGATCAAGGGGGCAAACAGCTTCAAGCCGTGGCGGCGACGGTCTTGGTGGGCCGTATAACTGGAGCGATATGCCGCTGAGGCCCGAGGCCGGTTGCGGCAATCTTACCGATGTCCACCGGCAGGCCATCGGGGCGATTTGCTATGATGCCGGTGTAGCTGTCGAGATGTATTATGACTCTACCGGATCGGGTGCTTTGATGCCCGATGCGAGGGATGCGATGGTTGGCATTTTCCAATACGACAATGTGGTCCTGGGATATGATTCCGACCGGAATATTCATGAGGTTCTGACAGAGATGATCAACCCGAATCTCGATGCGAAAGCTCCTGTTATCCTTGCAATTTCAGATCCTTTTGATCCGAATGGAGGGCACGCTGTAGTTTGCGATGGATACGGGTATGAATCTTCGACTATGTACCACCACCTGAATATGGGCTGGAACGGCGCAGATGATATTTGGTATAATCTGCCGGACATTGATGCGTCAAACAGCCAATTTACGACTGTCTTCGGATGTATCTACAACATTATGACCTCGGGTGCGGGCGAGATTATTAGCGGGCGCGTTCTGGATCGTGACGGCAGGCCGATTGTCAATGCTAAAGTCTCAGCCGAGCCGGGAGGGCGTGGGCCTCTTATAGTATTGACCGATGACAGAGGGATATATGCTCTTGAGAAACTGAACTCGGATACAAATTATACGATATGGCCGACGGTGGATGGATACGTATTCTCAAGCCAGACGGTTCGGACGCTGCGTTCGGATAACGACTC
>CAZHBL010000166.1:0-9729 GCA_964530105.1 uncultured Pirellulales bacterium
TTTGGCAGCTTTTTCCAAAGGGGCCGCACACGCCCTTGCACTAAAAACACGGACAATTCCGTTACTGCTTTTCTGTGTCATCCCTTGTGTCTCCACGATCAACTAAGTTCACATTTTTTAAATTTCTAAAATTCCTGCCGGACTCCGATTCTATCGGTTTAGGCGAAACAATAAACATTCTCATAGCAACTATTACCAGGAAGATGGCAAATACCTTTCGCAGCACCTGACTCGGCAATCGTCCGGCCAGCTCTGTCCCGACCAGAGTTCCGACCAATGCGCCTGATACAATCAGCAGAATAATCGTCAGGCTCATATCAATTTCCGGATTTCTCCAATACCGCAATGCCCCGACGAGCGTCATCGGCACCATAACCGCCAGGGCCGTTCCTTGTGCGGACTTCTGCTCGAAGCCCCAAAGAAGTACGAGCGCCGGAATAAACACAACTCCACCGCCCAACCCGAGAGTGCCGCTAATCACACCGGCACATACACCCAATACTATGAACAACCACCAGCAACCGTATAATTGAGCTATCATGTCAGAACTCCCAATAAAGTCCTTCGAATTACAATATTCTCTGACGCACGCATTATAGGGAATATCGAGCTAATCACAAGGGAAATGCCTGCCAGCACATTTTCGGTCAATTCGCTGCTGATTATGGAGGTTCGGTATGGTAGTTGTGCAGTTTGAAAATATCTTGTCCGCTTTGGGAAGCGGCGAATTTCATAAATTCCTCGGCCAGAGAGCGGTTCTTCGTGAAGGTAAGAATTCCAATGTTCACCGTAGAGATGACATTTTCTTCGACCGGAATTGGAAGCTCCGTTCCGTACTCGCTGTAGTATCGAGCGATTGCATCCCAGACAATAACGGCGTCGAGCGAGCCGGCCTGAATCTGCATCCCTAATTCGTTGACGGTCAGCGATTGGAAGGCCACGTTCTTCTCGACGTCCTTCCAGGGGATATTGTTCTTGGCGAAGATCTGTTTGGTTTTTTTGCCAATGGCACAGGCTTTGGCGTCCCCGATACCGAACTTCAAGCCATCTGCAAGCAAGTCCCGCAAAGAATGGATATTTTTGGGATTGTTCTTCTGCACAAGAATAGTCGGTACGAAATAGCAGACGGACTGCTGCGAGAGAATCATGCCCTGCCGGTCTGCCTGCTCGATATAGTATTTATCGCCGGGCATGTAAAGATCGCCCCGCCGGGCCAGCTTTATTTTCGATAAAAGCACTTCGCTGCCGGCATAGTCTGTGACGATTTTAACGCCATGTTCGCGCTCGAACGTCTCGGCTATTTGCTCCACCGGCGGGCGAATGCCGGCGCCGCAATAGAGCAGCAATTCCTTTGCCGCCGAATCCGACTCTTCAGGCTTTTCGGCCTTGCAACCGAACAGCAGAAAGGCCGTAACGGCAACTGCGGCAAGTGTAAGTTTTTTCAAAGTGTTCGGAACCTCTTTCACTTTACATAACCATATTCGGCAAAAATCTCGGGGCCTCGCTTGTGAGCAAACTCCATGAACTGCTTGAGCAATTCAGGATGTTTGCTGTAGCTCAGGCTCATAATATGCACACGGGTTTCCACGTCGTACTCATAAGGTGTCTTGACAATGTCCAGATTGTCCTTGAATGTATGGGCGACGCCGTTCCACATAATGCCCGCGTCGATAGCCTGGGTCTTGATGAACGTCCCGATATTGCTGTGTCCCTTGGTCAGGCGGTTCTCGACGTTTTTCATCACGGCGTCTTTTATGCCCTTTTTCTCCAGAAGGGCGAAGACCATTTCGCCGCAGGTCGAGTACTGTGGATCGGTCAGCGCGACTCTCAAACCAGGTTGGGTCAGGTCCCCGATGCTCTTGATGCCTTTGGGATTGCCCTTCTGGACAACCAGGACTGGGGCCACAAAGCCTACGTTCACGTTATCCGCCAGCGCGTTGGCATCGCGGGTGTAATCCATGTAGGGATCGTGGGTGATGAAGATATCGCCCTTGTCGCGGGCCTTGACGTGGGGCAAAAGGTTCTCACTGCCTGCAATGGTGCTCACAATTTCAACGCCCGTCTTGGCCTTGAATTCCGAACACAACTGCTTGGCCGGGGGCAGAAACGAGTCGCCGCACAACAGCACCAGTTCCTTCATTTTCTGCTGTGGCTCTTTCTTGCTGCAGCCGACTGCCGTCAGCAAACTCAACAAAACCAATAACAACAGAAATTGTAGGGTGGGGCTTGCCCCACCATATATGAATCGGTGGGCTAAAGCCCACCCTACGATCCTGCGTGTTTGTTTTGTCTGCATATTTTGCTCCTTCATTTTCCACTGTCCTTATGTCACTCTTAGCTGCCGCTGCCTAAGCATAGAACCTGTCCGTCTTCGAGGGTAACGATTGCCCGACCGTCACGGTCTATAGCCAGTCCCCAGGGAACCGGAGCAGTCGGCACCGATTGTACCCAGAGCAGTTTGCCGTCCCTAAGATCCAGAGCGACAATCTCCGATTTGCAAGCCAATACAACAGCATTCTTGCACACTGCCATGGCGACGCTGTCCTTGCAATTGTACCCCCACAATGATTTATCCTTAATTCCGAGCCTGTTCCAGTCAAGATTGAAACGATTACGGGGATCGGCCATCCGTTCTCTCAGTACGTTCCTGTCGATTTTATTAAAGCACATAATCTTTTTATTCTGCTGGTTGCTCACCCAAACAATGTCCCTATCGCCGGCCGAAGCCAGAAATATCTTGCCGAAAACCGTATTGTCGAAGACGTCGTATTTCGGGTGTGCATAGAAAGGCTTGCCGCACGCCGCGACCTGGCCACCAAGCAGAGTCAGCTCCCAGCCGCGGGGGCTTTGCGACTGGCAGCTTGCCAGCGGCGCCGGGTCGTTTAGGCATTTGCCGTCCGCAACGTTATATACCGCAGGAGAAATAGAAGTACCGCCGGCCATGTAGAGCTTGTCCCCGGCAATCAGCATGTGACCCTGGACGCTGACGCCGGTGCGGGCCTGCCGGTCGAGATGTCCAGATGTGTTGTTTTGCCATTTTATCGCGCCCGTCGCAGCGTCGAGTGCATAAACATAAGTACCGTCGTAATTAGCGATACCTGCGGCGGCATAGGCTGTACCATCGGCAACCAGCACACCGCTGGCGGCTGGCCATGTGGACATCAACGAGCCGTAAACGGGAATCTCTCGCTCTGCCGGGGCCGCGCGGAACCGCCACAGCAGCCGTCCCGTCTTCGCCTCGTAGGCATATACCCATCCATCGCTGGAGCCGACGAAGGCACGCCCTTTCCGGATTGTCGGCGGGATGCGAACTGCTCCGCCGGTATAAGCTTTCCATCGCAGATCACCGGTTGCCGCATCGAAGACCCGGACCGTACCGTCAGGCCCGCCGGTAAATACAAGCCCGCCGGCGGTAACCGGAGCGGTCGGCAGAGGTGTCGCCGCGGAAAATTTGGCCTTCGGTTCGAATCGCCAGAGCAATTTGGCCTCATTGGGGATGGTCGCCACGGAAGTGGCGCTTCCGGTATTGTCGGCACGAAACGTGGGCCAGTCGGCCGGGGATTCGGAAAAGCTCGCGACTTTAGTCGAATCGCCGGTACCCTTCTCTAATCGTTGCTCTTCGGTTGCCGTCTGGTAAAAGTCGAAATCTCCCGCCGGGCCAAGTGAGGTGACACCATAGAGTGTTAGTTGGCAGTCACACACCGACGGCCACCAGTATAACAAACCGTTGGCAACGATTACTCCATCCTGGCACACGGGCCGCATCGGCGAAATCCACTGGGGACGTTCCGATGCGAGGTCCAGCCGTACGGAACCGCCGCTGGCGCGGAAAAAGATAGCGTCGGCCGAGCCAGTCGGCCGGGTACATGCCCGGCGGGTTATATCTATCTCGGCCAGAACCTTCCCCGTCAAAGGGTCGAACTTCACGCACGGGTGTTTATCGATTTGCCCGCTGAGGCCGTAGAGCGCATCATCCCGGAGTACGAGTTGAAAATTGTTGTACGGATTTTCCCAAAGGATATGTCCATCCTCGGCGGATACGGCAAGCAATTTATCGATCGGCGGGCCGGCAAAATATAAAGCCATGCCGGAACACTTTAGATAGCATGTCGTGCGCCAGTTCGTTCGCCAGTCCTGCCGGTCGAGATATGTCCCCAACGACTTGAAGAGTTCCGGGGCATTATCCGGCGTTTTGCGCCAGAGCACATTTGCAGTTTTTGCGTCCAGACAGGCAAGATATGTTCCGAATCGAAAGATATAGATTCGCCCATTTTTCATGCAGATAGCCCGGCCGTCGATTGGCTCATCCTCCCGGTGGCTCCACAGGACTTTTTTGCTTTCAGGATCGATAGCCAGCACGTTTCGGCCGAAACCCCAGGGATTCTCCGGCTGGTTCCAGCCCTCGGAAATAGGGTCCCATGGCCAGCCGTGAGATTGCCGCTTCCATCGCTTTGTTTCGTTTCGCTGTTCCTGCTCGCCCGTCAGCGCGTATAGCACGCCATCCTCCATCGCCATCCATTTCCAGAACGTTCCTCCCGCGGCGTCTAATGGCGGGATAATTTCGTCTTTCAGTTTGCCCGTTGCCGTGTCAATCATTTTGCAGGACTTGTCGTCGCCGAGATAAAGCGTTGCCGGAGTTGCTATCATCGTGTTCCTGTGAATCATCACACCCTCGGTCAGGTCACGCTGCCATAATATCGTCCCGTTATAACCGTTGAAAGCCACAAGCTTGTTGAGGAATGGTTCTTCACGCTCCTTAAAAGCCACGTGCCCGAATGCCTTGAACACTCGACCGTCCGAAGTCACAGTCACCTGCGGCAGCGGTGCATATCGCGGCTCGGCCATAAACTGAGTTAAATACGGTGCGACGATTACCTTATCCTGAGATTGCGGATTGTTGTCCGGGCCGTGATAGGGATGGCTCCAGTCATCCACTCCTTTTTGAGACGGCTTGATCAGAACCTTGCGCCCCAGCAGCGCTTTGCCGCCCGGACGCAGGACTCTGAGCGCCTCGGCTTGTGAAACGTTCGCCGCCTGTCCGACGGCGATCAGTGCATCGGCCAGGTTATCCGCCAGATGCAATCGTGCTAACGAGCCTTTTTCGATGAAGATACGATTGCCGTAGAGCCCGGCCTGGTCCGCAACCTCACATGCGGCTCGCACATCATTGGCTTGCGGCAGTTGGAGATAAATTATCAGTTCGCTCTGTTTTGCGAGCTTCAGAGCACGTTCACACCCGGAGTCACCAAGTACTACGCAGATTCCGCGAGTAACACCAATGTCATTAAGGAACGACTCGTCCTGGCCGGCCCCGGAAACAACTGGCCGACCGAGCAGAATCCCGGCCGCTGCGATTAGCAGAGCAATACCTGTCCTTCTCATTTTTTTCCCCTTTCAAAATATTCGCCGGTGTCGTCGATTTGCTCAACCAACCGTCCCCGGCTCATCTGTAAGCTGCGCGTTGCATGCGCGGCGGCCCTTGCATCGTGAGTCACGAGCAGCACGCAGCCGCCATCGCTGACATATTGGCCCAGGTAACCGAAAACCGTCTGAGCGTTATCTTCGTCGAGATTTCCCGTCGGTTCGTCCGCCAGGATAACTTTTGGCTCGTTCAAAAGGGCACGAGCCAACGCCGTTCGCTGTCTTTCGCCCGTACTGAGCTTTGCCGGCACATGATCTGCACGGTCATCCAGCCCGAAACGGCTAATAAGCTGCTGCGCCTTAACTGATGCTTCTTTTTGTGGTATCGCCAGCGATCCCGTCATGATATTTTGCCGAACCGTCAGGTAGGGTATCAGGTGAAACTGCTGAAAAACAAATCCGATAGTGCGCCCGCGCAGTCTGCTTCGCATCTCTGGACTCAGTGCGTATGGGTCCTGACCATCCAAGCTGATCTGTCCATCACTGGGTCGCAAAAGACCTCCTGCTGTTAACAGCAGCGTGGTTTTTCCGCAGCCGCTCGGGCCGCGCATCGCCAGTAATTCGCCCGGCCGGACGGAAAATGAAACTCCCTTTAGGGCTGTGACCTTGCCCTGGGTTCCATTGAACCACTTGCTGACGTTTTTGAACTCGAGCATTATTTAAATTTTGGATTCAGAACTTTCAATTATCATTTCTCAATACGTCCGCCGGGTCCTGTCGAGCAGCCACTATTGTCGGAATCCAACCTGCTATAACGGCCAGAGCAGCGGCTCCTCCGACGGATGCCAGAATTAAACCTGTCCATGGCAAGTCCATATCGATCATTCGTATCTGTGCAGCTTCGTGAGCGCTGCCGAAGTAAACAGCCGCCAGAACTCCGGCGACAAATCCCAGCGCGCCACCCAGCACACCGAGAAGGATATGTCTTGAAACAAACATGACCATGATTTTCCGGCTGCGAACACCGATGGCACGAAGAATGCCTATCTCTTCCCGCCGGGTACGGACGTTCGTAAATCCTAAAACAGCAATCCAGACGGCACAAGCCGTGACAATTACAGGAGTCAGGATTGACGCCAGGCGTTCGCGGACCACCCGTAAGTCTTCTCGTGCGATTATTTCTTTTTGAATCGCTATTTTGGCCTGCTCTTCGACTTTCGTCCGCGCTTCGGCCCGCGCGATAACCCGTGAGCCTCGTTCGATGACCTGCGTGCCCGGCAGGATATTCGCAATCTCCTTGCGTATTATCGGCAGTCCCTCATCTCCGATACAAAGACACTCCAAAGCCAGGATAGCGTTGATTTGCGCCGGTTTGTCTAACAACTCCTGGGCTTCGGCCAGGTATATCCAGGCCGTTATATCGTCCTTGTTCCCGCGCTCTTCGTGACAGGCGTGCACAGTGAATTTCCGGCCCATCAGCTCGACCGTGTCACCAACCTTTATCCCCAGACTTCGGTGCAGCTCGTAGCCTAAGCTTATCGTTCCTGGCGGCACCGGCTGCACGAGCGGCTTGACCAGGCTTTTGTGCAAATTCGGGACTTCACCGCGAGCGCCGACGAGGATAATTTTTCGCTTTTGTTCGGGCCACTCGATTTTCTGCTGGAGGCTCGGCAGAAAATGCCGGACCGTTACTATGCCGGAGTCCGCAAGTTTGTGCACATATTCTTCCGGCATGTATTTCGACGCGTAATCCTCGGCGTACCAGTCGCTGAGATTCTGGTCCTTGGGAAGGATAACAACATTGAAGCCGAGCTTGAGCATCGCTTTTCGTGTATCATCCTGGAGCTGTGCCATTCTTTTTTCCAGCTCGGCCTGTTTCTGTTCCAAAAGCTTTCTGGTGTTAATGTCATAGATTCGCAGCAGTGTCACCGAGCCGATCAGCGTGCCGCTCGCCACCATTACCGAAAGCACCGCCAGCGCAAAATTCAATTTACGATGCAGTATCTCACGTATCAGCAGGTTCCAAATCGTCATGTTTATTCAATCGCTTTTCTTTCTCTTTGTCACAGCGAGAGTTCCCATTCCGACAACCACCAGGATAGCCGCTAAGGACACCGCGGTAGTTCCTATCAGACTGAAGCCGTGAACCTTTCGGACCGGAACTTCGACCGCAGTCTCGCCGGTCGGTGCAGAAGACGACTGGGGTGATTCACTAATCACCGCGGCAACAACTTCACCCTGTGCCTTGAGGCCGGCGTCGGCCGGCTCTTCCGGGAACACGCCGGTCAGCTCCGGCAGCGGCTCTTCGGCCGTCTCATAGAACTCCTGGTAGAACTGCATTGCCGCTGCGTCCCAGTTCTCAGCCATGAGTAAATCGACACCTGGATTGAGCATTTTGATTTCGCAGCCACACGGGCCTGTGATAAAAGCTACCGCATCCCGAAGGTTGTCAGCGTTAATCCCCTCGCCAACCAGCGCGAAAAGCGCCCGGCCCCGTCCAAACGTAGGAAATACAATCGGCTCATTAGAATACTCATCGAGGTCCGGTTCACTTTTCATCAGCATCTCAAGAAACATCTTTTCTTTGGGATCGGAACGTGAGACCGGCAAAATCGAGAATTCGTATGATACCTCGGGAATCTGAAGCTCCTCTGCGAGCGCCGGCGCCATTTCCTTTAACTCTTTCGTTGCCGCAGCTAATTCCTGGTCGATTAGCTGCTTCGAAGCTTTGTCCTTGCCGGGGTTACCTGATTCGACAAAAATCCATACCGCTGTCTGGCCGGCTATAAGGCGTTTAGCCAGCTCCTGGCGCTTCGGCGATTGAATCATCGCCTCGACCGTGCCGACAGTGAACTGCCCCGTCCAAAACGGAGCCGCCCGGCCTTTACTCGACGGATACCAAAGGACAATGGCCGGCAGGGTGTCAGGAGCCGGGCCGCCTAAAAGGCCGGTCAAATCGCCGGTTTCAGGCGACGTCAGGTCTATCTGTGAGACCCTCAGATTAAGAAATTCAGCCTTTTGGTTCTGTAATAGCATGGCGGCAGGGTCATCATCGGACAGCGTGCCTTTGTGGATGACTATTCCCTCGTAATAATCGGCCGGCCAGCGTTCCATGGCATAACGAAAAACCGGCGTAGAACAGGCATAAGCCGAATAAGAAGGAAAAATAAAAATTGTCCAAATTAGGAATAAAATCCAAAATCGTCCCATGTCTATACTGCCTAAAAACGTCTTAAAGCAGGTTCTGTGTAATCATAAATACCTACGATACCCGATTTGCTATTGTTTGTCAAAACAAAGCACTTTTCCGTCTTTTGTCGTATTGGTGCAGTCATGTCGAGGTTTCCTTTAAGGTTGGTTTTTGCCGTAGAGACTACGCATGGCATTTCCAAAAGACAGGCAAGTATCCTTAAGATTCGGCATCGTTTATCCATATCACGTAAACGGAAGTCATTTTCGATTTTCGTTTTACGAATTCCGATTTCAAATTAGCGATCAGCAATCGGCAATAGTTTGTCCGGTCTATTTTGCTCCTTTATTCTATTAAAGGAACTTCGCCCTTACAATCGGATAATATGCTTTAACGGAGCTTTTTTGCGGTTAGTTGGCCGGCAGCAAGGTCGATGTGGCGGTCTCGTTGTGGTAGATATCACGTGCTTTGACGCGGAAACGTTGACCTTGTCCGCTTCTTCCGATTTTTACCTGGTACGTGCGTGAGCTTTGCCAGCCGCTGCTGAAACCGGATTCAGTAGTACATTCGAAGTAATACTGCACATCGCCGCTGGAATCCGTTGCCTCCGCCGCGGTCATCTCAGCCCAGTAGTCGAAAGTTCCGCCGCCATGGTAAACTTCGGCCGGCTCCGATTCCCAATCCATCGGATCAGGAGTGGGGGGGTGGAGATCAGCGGCGATCTGGACCGAGTCGCTGGTCGTATTTCGATTGGGCGATTTATCCCGAACTCTTACGACGAAGCTGTATGATCCCTTCGGCAAAGAAGTAACCTGGTATACGGGACTATTTTGCCAGTCGCTGCTGTATGCCTGGTTTGATGTGCAAGCAAAATAATACTCTACGCCGCTTTCATCGGATGCAGTTGTTGCTACCATACGGATAGAAGTTGCTGAGGTTCTATAAGGCGCATTTTTCCACGTTGCCGGATTAGGACTCGGAGGTGTGGTATCCTCAGGAAAGGTGGTTGCTAAACCAGGATTTGAGTAATAGGTTTCTACTAAATTGGCTGTGTTGCGAACTTTAACTATGTAGGAATATTCAGTGCCGGCAGTTAAGCCGGTATCTGTATAATTCGGCTCGGCCTGCCAGCCGCTGTCATGCCCGCCGAGAGAAATACATTCAAAATAGTACTCCAC
>CAZHBL010000167.1:0-9667 GCA_964530105.1 uncultured Pirellulales bacterium
TTATACCCTGCGTGATTTCCATATTATTCACATTGAACGCACCAATCGCATAGCCGTTCTTGTAAGCCATCTCAAACATCTTTTTGGTGTTCACCAATGCCATACTATTCTCCTTAAAAATCAGTTATCTACCGGACTTCCGCAAAACCTTAACCTGGCGTTGCCGGTACCCGAAAGCTCAATTATGCCGCCTTGATAAGTTGAAGACAGCCATACTTTGAAAAGGAAAAAATGTCGCTGGATTTTCCCTCTTCAAATAACAACGGACCTTAAATAAAGATCCAATCCGATTATTTGAGGAAATCAACAAAACGGATTTCCGTTAATAATATATGTTCTACCTGAATTTTGCAAGTTTTTTCATATCTTGACAATCTACCGTCAATAGCCCGCCGAACCACCCAATCCAACGTATCTTCTATCTCCGATTGCAAGCCCCGGCACGCCCTGGGGCCATAAGCTAAAGACAATAGATTGCCTGTCCAGCGATTCATCCGCACTAAACGTCAGGCCCCAATAAAGCCTGTGATATTGCCGAATAAGCGTTATATCACTTCGTACTATTTCCTCGAAGTCAAAATTAATTTGCTGCGAATAAACCACCGTATATCGGGGATCGAGTACATACGTAACCGCGAAGGTAAATGCGTTTGAGCCATATTCGCCATAGCCGTTATCAAGACGCCTTAAATATCTGCTGCCGATATAATATTGCAAATTAGGCCATCTCAAGTGCGAGAAACCCACATTGAATTGCTGCACAACGCCGCTCTGCATGTCAAAATTCATATCGGACAGTACAGCCGTAGTATCGCTCAAAAGCCAGCTATAATCAGCTCCGAAATAATTACGCCTGGGACCAAATAAATCAGTGCCGCGTCTGTCTTGCTGTGGAATCACCTGGCTAAATGTATTTATCGGCGGAATAAACGGCTTGTTCCAAATAAATTTATCCGCTCCCGCTGATGCATCGCCGGGATTATTTACCCACGTAACGTCCATATCCAGTCGCATCCAGTCAACACTTCGTTGTTTCTCATCTAAACCGCGTTTCGTTTGAAGCCGCTGTGAGATACCTACGTTCAAAGTATCCCTCTGTTCGATAACCGATTCGTCTTGAGTATAAGCGACAGCGGTCAAATACGGCTTTATTAAGTGCCGCATCTGGTTCAAATCCCAGAGTTCCGATTTGACATTGGGATAAACCTTCCAGTATGGCTGTGTTGAAGCACGAATTCCGGTTTCGCCAAACCAGACATTCTCTTGCCCCTCTGCCATTCCACCATCAAGTTCTCTATAAAAGCCCAGCCCATCTTCATAAGCTACGGTCCCGGCTGCAAAAGGCACAACTTTTGCCTTGCCAACGGTTATCGGCATATCAATCTCGTTTCGAGTCGTCGCAAATGAAAAGTACTCCTCCGAACCGGGGTTATTATTAGATGATGCGTAAAGTTGATGAAACCTGCTGACCTGAGTATCACTGTAGAACGTCAGCTTATCGTCGAAAAAAGACTGGCCCGTCCAGTGGAATTCGGCGCTGGGTAATTCTTCCAGCGTATTAGCAAAATCGTTGATTCGTGCCTTACCCAAGAAGGAAAGGCCCCAGTTGTCCTCGATACGTTTTGCATGAACGAGTGTTTCCTGTTCTTTGCTGACGTAAAACTCGCTTCGATAAAAACTCTCTAAAAAGTTCTTATCGGACAAATAACTGGCTTCGGCTGTAAGCTGCCAATTGTAGGGCAGAAATTGCCTGTGCTGCCAGTGGAAACGTCCTCTCAGTTCTCGTTCCGGCTCAAGATTCTTACGGCTACTGTGCCTTCCGAGCCGATCCTCGCCGGAATCGTGAATCACATAACCTAAAATCCTGCCGAAATAGTTCTCACTTGTATATTCGGTTTCTATTCCTCCGCCGACGCCGCGCTCACTATAGTAGTCAAGCGCTAATGTGCTGTCCGTACCTTCCGGTTCCTGCAAGCCTAAGAGCCGTGCCAGGAACCATCGAGTCTCAACAGAAGTTCCCCAGATGTTATCGTTGCCCAGACTGACGCTTTTAATCGGCAGATCGGATCTTTGTAGGTTACTATGCACATAGGGCCAGGAGAAAATCGTCTTATCATACATCTTAAAACGCACATCATGCATCTGTGCGTCGTAACTACTTTTGGAAACTCCTCCCTGCTCCTGGTCGGTAGTGGTCGTATCAGTAATTGTCGCATTTGTAGCGGTAAACGAGTTCTGTGGCAGATAAAACTCGCTGGTCGTTAAAGTGATGTCATCGGCGGCGAATTCATTTTCCGCCGTCTGTTTGAGTTTTGCCGCTCGCAGATAAATCGGAATCCCTTCGCGTGTGTCGAAATTCCTCATCACTGCATTTATCGCAATCGCCTTTTTTCTATGAAAATCGTAGTATATCTCATCGGCCCGGATCGTTCGCTGCCCATAAGTCATCACAATGTTGCCGGACATATAGATTGCCTGCATATCGGACAGAATATCCTGGTTTATGCTTTTATCGTCGCCTGCCGATGGTTGCTGCCCGGATAAAAATATCACCGCGTTGTCAGCCTGCAATTCCAGCAGCCCACCCTTTTCATCCTGCTTCTGATAGAGATAGAACCTGCCGATAACCGTTCCAATTTTCTCCGTATCATCCCACTCGACCTTTAGAGCGGTTTCTCCTACGGGTGACAAAACAGGCAGATACTGATAGCCCGGCTTTTTTTCCTGTGGCTCGTCAGCTTCTTGTCCAGGTTCTTCCAGCGTTATCTTTTCTATCTGCAATTCAGGCTCCTGCGGCTCGGCCGCGGCGCTTGCCGGCTCTATCCCGAGCGACTCAAAGGCCGCAGCTTTGTCGCCTTCAGCGGTCCATCCCGATCTTGGTGGCATCAATACCAAAACCAGTAAAACCAAAATAATTAGTATGCTCTTTCGTATATCCATATACTTGCTACGTCAAGTTATTGCCTCAGCAGCATCACGAATTAACGCATGACGAGATTATAGCCGGCTATCCCGGCAAATCCAACAAAAAGCTCTGCTGTTATGATGATGGCTTGATTTATCTGCGAGTTTGCTGTAAAAGATGGTCCATGACAAAGAAAGATTATTCACAATACCAGAAGTCAGTGATATCGGGGTATTACGACAACCTTGATACGATAATGCTCGGCAAGCTCAGCGAGCTTGTAACAGAATTGTATTTAGCCGACACAAAAGCCAAAAAAGACCGGCTCTGGCAAAGGGCACACAAGGCCATGATAAAGCTGAAAGTCCCGCTGGCTATCATCGACCATATCATGGAAAAACAGGATGTGGAAATTTTAGCCAAAAACCTCCAGGACTGGCAGGGTGGAAAAAAATGAAAGAGCAATCTTCTGCTTTTCCTTTTTGAGACGTTCAATTCAGTTTAACCAACTGATTTGGACGAGGGCGGAGGGGAAAAATATTTTCCTTATACTAAAAGTTCTGCGGCGAGCGTCTAAATTGACAGAGGGTAGGTTATAGACGCGATATTGGAGTTATTCATGCTGAGGCAGAAGCGCATAGATTCTGCGCCTGCGAGATTGAAAGGGCCAAAAATGAAAAATCAGAAAACGAAAAATAGAATAAACAGACGTGATTTTTTGCATTCGGCAACGGCGACTACTGCAGGACTGGCATTCTCGCCAATGGTCCTGGCCGAGACGAGTGCCCGAAAAAAGCCCGATGATATCAATGTGGCCCTGATCGGAGCAGGTGCGCAGGGGCAGGTTCTCATGAGTGCTTGTTTAAAGATTCCCGGGATTCGCATCAAGGCCGTCTGCGACATCTGGGAAGCATACAATCAAAAACGGGTCTCGCGCATGCTCAACAAATATCACCATCAGCACAATACATACGTGGATCACAGGGAAATGCTCGATAAAGAAAAAGACCTTGACGCCGTCATTATCGCCACGCCTGACTTCTGGCATGCCGAGCATACCGTCGATTGCCTCAACGCCGGCCTGCACGTCTATTGTGAGACAGCGATGTCGAACACGATAGAAGGTGCAAGGAAACTGGTCGAAGCCGCAGGCAAAACCGGCAAGCTGTTGCAGATCGGTTGTCAGCGGCGCAGTAATCCTCGTTACCTTCATTGCTACGAGAGGCTCCTGAAGTACAGCAAAGTCCTCGGACGAATTGCCGCCGTCTCCGGCCAGTGGAACCGGATGGTAATGGGACCTCTGGCCTGGCCGCAAAGAGCCGCCCTTGACCAGCTAACCCTCGAAAGATATGGTTACGAGTCGATGGCCCAGTTTCGGAACTGGCGGTGGTACCGGGGATTAGGTGGCGGCCCGGTTGTCAATCTTGGCTCGCACCAGATTGACATTTATAACTGGTTTCTCGACGCCAATCCCAGCTCGGTCATGGCCAGCGGGCGCACCAGTTATCTCGATAAGTACACTCATCAATGGTACGACACTGTAATGGTTGTTTACGAATATGAAACCAACTCGGGACCGGTCAGCGCATACTACCAGATACTAAGCAGCAACAGAAGCGACGGGTACTTCGAAAAATTCATGGGTGATCGGGCGACATTGGTAGTATCAGAGCCTTCTTATCGAGGAATGATTGATCCGGAGCTAATGAATTCTGACCTCATGGACTGGGTCGGATTTGTAAAAGAAGGCCGGTTAATTTGCCCTGAGATAACGCAGAGAATAGATGAACTCACGACCGAACAGCTTGCAGAGTTACTCGTTGTGAAAGAGACCCCGCCGGGTTGGAGACTGCGCGATCTCAAGCTGCCGGTGAAAATGAACAAGCCGTATCATCAGCCGCATTTGGAAAATTTCTTTGATGCAATCCGCGGCAAAGCCTCGCTCAATTGTCCCGCTGAGGTAGGCTATAAAACGACAGTGGCTGTATTAAAGGTCAACGAAGCCGTCGAGTCTGGCAGAAAGCTGGAATTTAAGCCGGACGAATTTGCGGTTTAATCAAGTGTTTTTGGACAGTCGGGTTGCGTGGAGCTCGATCCACCTTGGGAAAAGACATGAAAAGGTCCTTGAAAATATCTGTGATTGGGATATTACTGGCGGTCCTCTTTGTTGGGTTCGCTCTACTTGGGTTGTGGATTTCATCGCTTAGACCGCCGTTGATGTCGTTCGATTTTCTAAACGGCCGAGCCGTTACGGCAAGCATCGAGTCTGACCCGCGCAAGTCGCCGTTTCCTGTCACCGGCGCTTTAGGCTTCCCAATATCTCCATACTATTCATGGATTGGGTACTATTCGTTCGAAGCGGACTTTAGTGATGTCAGCAAAGATGCCGACGCCGAGCTTTTGGCCTCAGGTTTTAAAGCCGTTACATTATCAATGGAACCGTGTAAATTACGGTTGTACACATTTAGCAAAGCCGCTTCAGGCAAGACGATTGTTATTTATGAGAAACGAAGGTTTGTGGAATCTCCGAGTGCGCAATTGGCGCAACCTTTGATAGCCGACGGGTGGGTCACCGTAAGAACTGAACGGTGGCGAATTCCTTTATGGCCCCCACGGTACTTACTGTACCAGTTGAAGAGGCGCTTGCAGGCGGCCAGTCAGCATTTTCGAAGTAAATACGGTGGGCCTCGGCCCACCGGTCAATAGCTGAGTGGATCACCAGGCTTAGGACTTTTTCATCCGAAATTGTAGTATTTTTTTACCGGCTCAGTGACCTGCCAGGTGCATTTTAGCTCTTCAGGAAAGACCACAAGGTCGCCGGGGCCGAAACTTACCGAATCGCTGCCGTCCGTGACCGTTACCTTGCCTTCTATCAGAAGGCAGGTTTCCTTTTCCGTATATTCCCAGTCGAAGGTACTGGCCTGGCATTGCCAGGTGGGCCAGGTTTTACAGGTGGCCGCTTCTTCGTCCGACGGCTTTTTGACAATTACATCTTTTATAGTAGACATATTGTATTGCTCCTTTGACTATTTTCGATTCAGGTTGTATTATTGACAATGGTAAATGATAAATCGGAGATAGTAAATAACAAATGTTAGCGAGACTGCATAGCGTAACGCTTGACGGAATCGAGGGAGTGATTTGCGAGGTTGAAGTAGATGTCGGCCGGGGCGGATTTGAAAAGTCCATCATTGTCGGCCTGCCGGATGCCGCTGTGAAGGAAAGCACCGAACGGGTCAGAAGTGCAATCACCAATAGCGGCTATAAGCATCCGAAAACCCAGTCGCTGATCAATCTGGCGCCGGCGGATGTGAAAAAAGCCGGCCCGGCGTTCGATTTGCCTATTGCGCTTGGCATGCTCATCGGTCAGAACGCCCTGGCCAGCTCCATCCTGAGTGACACGATTATCGTTGGCGAGTTGGCCCTGGACGGCAGAGTCAGGCCGGTCAACGGCGTATTGAGTATGGCGATGAGCGCCGCGGCGGGAGGTTTCAGCCGGATGCTTGTGCCTTTAGACAACGCACAGGAAGCTGCTGTTGTTCAGGACATCGAAGTCTTCGGTATCGGCTCGCTTACGCAGGCGGTCGGATTTCTTTCGGGGCAGTTACCGCTGGAGACGACCAATGTCGACATTGACGAGCTTTTTAACGTCTCGGCAAACTATGACGTTGATTTTGCGGATGTGAAAGGTCAGGAGAGTGTCAAGCGGGCGCTGACCATCGCCGCCGCCGGTGGTCACAACATTATGATGATAGGCCCGCCCGGCGCGGGAAAGACCATGCTCTCCCAAAGACTGGCGACGATTCTGCCGCCCCTGAGCCTGGAACAGTCGCTCGAAACCACCCGCGTGTACTCTTCTGTGGGGTTGCTGGGCAGGAATCAGCCATTGTTGGCGATCCGTCCAGTGCGAATGCCACACCATTCGGCCAGCGGCCCGGCCTTAGTCGGCGGCGGACCGACACCCCGGCCCGGCGAATTGTCATTAGCTCATTTCGGGATACTATTTCTCGATGAATTTGTCGAATTTCCACGCCACGTTCTGGAGATGATTCGACAGCCGTTAGAGGACGGTTTTGTCATCGTCTCGCGCGCGAAAAAGACGGTCCGGTTTCCCGCTCAGTTTATGCTGGTTGCGGCGATGAATCCTTGCCCCTGCGGTTATTTCGGCAGCGACGCCAGGCAATGCAAATGCACGCCGGGCCAGATCAGGCGATATTTCTCGAAAGTCTCGGGGCCTCTTGTGGACAGGATTGATATTCACATCGACGTGCCCGCGATTAGTTTCCGAAAACTGCGCTCGAAATCGGGCCAGCTCGACTCGACTGTAATGCGTGCCGACGTTGTACGGGCTGCCGACGTCCAGACTGAGCGTTTCGGGGATGGGAAGATTCACACAAACGCCAGAATGAGCCATAAACAGGTCGAGAAGTTCTGCAGGCTCGATTCGACCGGCGAAATGCTCCTGAAGCAGGCGATGCAGGAATTCGGTCTCAGCGCCCGCGCACACGATAAAATCTGCAAGCTCGCCCGAACCATCGCCGACCTGGCCGGCATGCGTGACATCGCCGCCGAACATATCGCGGAAGCCATCAGCTATCGAAAGTTGGACCGCAAGCTGTAAACATCAGAACACAATTCAGACACGGATTTTTGGGCAGACAAATGGGCTTTATCATGAAAAGGAAATTGAGTTCTAACCCAAAAAAGGACCTTACACGAATGGCACTGAAATAAGAATAAGTTCTTTTGGAACAATGAGTTACATTGTTTCGCAATTTTCTGTCGATAAAGGAGTTCTCCGATCTGATTTTTCCGGAGAGACCTTTGACGCAACAAACACGCGACCTTACGAAATCGGCCCAACGAAATGAGCAGGTCACCTGTACAAACTCGCTAAGGAGTTGGGCGTAGAGGTAAAAGACCGCTCGATTAAAGAGCGTTCTGTTAAGCTACGACGGACCGGTCCGTGTCTGAATTTGTATTGAGTCATTAAATGGCAGAAGCAAGCCCATGAGCTTGCCTCTGCCTTCGACATTCGTTATTCCGCCGTTAGGCGTCCTCTATAAGGAGTCTCTATGACTGCGGAAATATTCTCTTTTTATTTACACCGGATAGACGGGCAATTGCGCTCTGAGCAACTTATAGATTGCCTTGCCGTCTTTGATGGCCTGCTCGGCCGTGCTGCGATAGAGCTTTTGCAAGTCGTCGAAGTCCATCGTCTTTAGGTCGGTGAGGCTCTTCTTTTTGTCCTTGGCGTTTGCCTCAATGAACTTGGCCATCGTATCGCTTGCAATGTCGCGGAGGAGCTGCCAGAGTTCCCTGCCCTCGGAGGCCGCTACTGCACGGCCGAGTGCCAGTGACATTGAAAGGATGGCGTTCATACCGAGGATGCCTTTTCTCTGCATAGCGTGGATCTTTTCGTCGGTCGGCGCGTCCTTGGAAATCCTCTTGGCGAGGACCGCCTGCTCCAGCTCCAGGCCCAGCAGTTGCTTATCGATTTCCAGCACGCTGCCAAGATCGACCAGTTTCCTGCCGATAAACGCCTTGGCTAGAACACCTTCGATATGCTTGACGGCGTCCATGCAGCCCATGCCGTCGTAACGTCTGGACTTGCGCCATAACGCCGTGAGCTTCTCGTCGTTCTTGGCCCGGACATCGTCGGATTTCACATCCTTCTTGAACCGGAACGTGCCGTCGCCGGCGTCTCTGAACAGGTCGGCATATTTCTTTGTGGTCTCCGAAGGCTCGATGATGCTGTCCACATAGTGAATCGCCTCATCCTCGCCGGCGCTGGTGCCGAGGGGCGTCGAGCCTTTGAAGCGGATGATTCCGGTTTTGCCTAAGAACAAGGTTGCCGCCGCGGAGGGGATACCGGCGTTGGTTGCCTCTTCCGTGCCGCTGACAGCCTCGACGGCGAGCATTTTCATCATCAGAGCAGCGATATCCAGCTCGGCCGCATCTGGCATGACGGAGACGTCTTCTTTGCCCGTGAGTATGCGAACGAGCTCCTTGACGTTCTCTTCGACCTCTTTGCGTTCGGCCTCAGTGGTTTCTCTCTGGGAGGCCTTGGCCAGGGCGATAATCTCCATGACCCGGCCATACTTCTGGAGCCGCTCGGTGTTAGCGCCGCCGCCACACTTGACGCCCAGAGCGTTCATCGCCGTACCGATTCGAACGGATCGTTCGGCGACTTGGAGCGATGCGAAACGACGAGTTCCGCGCCGTAGGCCAGTGATGTGAGCATGGCCAGCACCGTCTCGGTGAGAGTCCCAATCTGGTTGGCCTTGATAAGGGATGCGTTGATCTCCCCGTTCCTGGCGCAGTTTTCAATGTTCGTGTCCTTAGTCGTGACCAGGTCGTCGCCAATGACGAACACCTTGTCCCCAAGCTCTTTCATCAGGTTCTGCCAGCCTGTGTGGTCTCGCTCGCCGAAGCCATCCTCGATAGAGAGAACGGGGATGCCCTCTTCCATAGCCTGCTTATAGAGGTCCAGGATCTGGTCGCGGCTCATCTCGATCTTACTCTTATCGCGCCAGAAGCGATACATCCCGACTGCGTCCGGCTCACCCCTTTCTTGGCGGTAGGCATTCTCCAGTTCAGAAGCGGCCGGATCCAGGGCGATGGCGACGTCCACTCCGGGGACGTACTCGCAGTCAAGAATAGCCTGCTTCATCATGCGCCACATTCTCTGCTCCGGCACCTTGTCTTGTGGCTCTTTATCGACATAAGGCGCGATACCGCCTTCAAGACCAACGCCCATGA
>CAZHBL010000168.1:0-9654 GCA_964530105.1 uncultured Pirellulales bacterium
CGGTGCCGTTCCTGAGCCACATCTCCATTCGCACAGCTTCTTTTGTCGGTTTGACTTTCACGCCGAACGTCATTTCGTTTGGGAGGACCCGCTCAATATCAAGCGTACCGTCAGGGTGCCGTTTCCACTCCAGCTTTGGCAGGGTGACGCCCTTCTTTGTCCATGTCGTGTCAATGTGTGTATGTGCCAGATAAGTCAGGCCTAAATTCGACCATATCGCTTCGGGCACATCGACCACTATATAGCTGTCACGATCCCAGGGTGTGAAGACGCTGAATTTCGTTTCCCGCTGCGGATTAATCGCTCCTTCCAAAAAACCTATCCGAGGATGCCGTCCTCCCGGGTACGGCAGCACAATAAGATGTGAGTCATCATTTGGTTCGGTCCGATCGTTCGGCCGAATGTTAAACTTCTCTATTGCCGTAAAAATTTCTTCGTTTGTCAATCCTGTCGCAGCGGTTATCTCGGCGTTAGTGAATCGGTGATACCAGACCATATTCTTCAGCCAGTATTTCAGCTCATCATCATTCGCCGGTCTGCGAAAGTTGTCCGAATGAACCATATTGATAGCTCCGGCCCAGACCGGCGCGTTAATGGTGAATGTAAATAATCCGATAGAGTTGAGTATTAGAGCAGTTACCTTCAACGCCGAAGTGAATAACTCTAAATTAGTACCTTTACTTTGTGTCTTAATCATATACTGCTTTTCGATACTTATCACTGTACGATTTCAATCGGAATCGCCGGCAAGACACCCATCGAATTACGGCGTTTCTGATTTGTAAGTTTGCCGTCTTTCTGCTTAACCACAGACTCCCTGAAAGCCTCGATAATCAGGTTGTCGGCAAAACCACTTTGCATGGTGTCCTTCTCAGCCTTCAACTGGAACGAAAGACCATCGGGCATTATAGTAACATCGTTTAGGCTCAATCCCTCAGGCGGATCATTGAGCTGCAATTGCACATCTTTAAAGTTCGCACGCCTGGAGGTCTTAATCCGAACCCGGGCCGAACCGCCTGCTGGAATCCGGACCGGACTATTTCCGGCTAGCTCGATCCGAGGCACTCCCCATCTTGCTTTCTGGATGAAAACCAGAAACTCCTTTGCCGGCACCAGGTGCCGGTAAAGGAACGCCTGCATAACATCATCCGCGGGAACGGCGGGCCGTTTGATAATACGCCCGCCGATACTGGCGCTGCCTTCCAATCGAAGATCGACCGGCTTGGCGGGCGCATCATTAGGCACCGTCAGAGTGACACGCACACAATCGCGTCCGGCGGGTATTCGCCCACCTTCAAGCTCGAAGCCTGACGGTGCATCTTTCAATACCACGTCGATCTGGCCCTCAAAGCCATCCTTTCTCAACGCATGGACCCAGATTGCAGCGGTGCCGCCGGAGCGCATACCGATACTCGAAGGTGTCATACGCAATGCAAAATCGCCATGTGCCGGAGCAACGCGCAGCCGATAGCCATACGCCCCGCCTCCATGATGCTGTGCATCAGTCAACTGAACGTAGTAAGTGCCGTCTTTAGGCAGCTCAGCCAGCA
The DNA here is from genome assembly GCA_964530105.1 of uncultured Pirellulales bacterium. GTDB lineage: Bacteria > Planctomycetota > Phycisphaerae > Sedimentisphaerales > Anaerobacaceae > JAFGPJ01. Next base: position 1,551 of record CAZHBL010000168.1, read on the forward strand.
GATACGAATCGGCGTGGTGCGTGATCAATCCCATCATATCTATGTACAGGTAATTATCCTTAAGCTCGTAGTCGTCGTTCCATTCCAGCACTTTGCCGGATGAGTCTATCAATCTCAAAAGTGAATCCAGCGGAGAATTCAACCGCCGGCCGTAAACCTCGGCAATGATTTTATCGCCAATGTAACCATCAAAACGGAATACGTCAACATCGCCGCTTTCGGCGATTCGTCCGTTGATGATTTTCGGAAGCTCGATTAGCTGCGCTTGCTCAGGGGTGTTGTTGGATTCGGTTTCATTACATTCAGGAAGTGTATCAACGGCGTAAGTAACGGAATTGGAAAAGCATTTTTCATCATAGTATGCCGTCTTTCTGATATTGCCGGCGCCCGGCCTTGTGTCCAATGGCAGTTTGGTCACAGGGAGGTTCCAGCCGTCGACGGAAACCATGGTCTCGACACCCGCTCTGCCGCCTAACGGGAACATCTGCTTGATGAAAGGCTGCTCGCTAACCGCGATGCGGTAAACGAAATCTTCCCGTCCGCGATAGATCGAATCACGAATCTCCAGCTCGTATTCACCATTTTCAGGAATCTTATAGAATAAAACCGGGTCCGGGTTGAAACGATAATCATCATCGAAAGCCACTTCCTTGTTCTCGGCATCGTAAAGGGCCAGCGTGGCCTGAAACCAGCCGGGAACGGCATCGGCCAGATACGGAATCAGGCTCCGAGCATGAGCCTCTATCACGAGCTGTTGCCCCTTACTCGCACGAAATCGGAAACGGTCGACGTCGCCCGGCATGATTTGTCCGTTCAGCAGCACGGGTAGCTCAAGCGGCTTTTCTTTCGGTAAATTGCGAATTCTTGCCAGATTCGGTGGGACCTGATAGGCCTGTTGGTTGTTTGGCTCGAGTTCGCGTATTTCCGGCAGCAATCCAACCTGGAAAACCATCGGATTAGTCAGACCGGTCCTGGTTACGAGTCGCAGTTCTCGGTTGCCGGGCTGTGCATTGGGATCTATGGTGATTTCTATCAGCACTGTTTCGGCAAGCTGCCGGTTCATCTGCAATTTATTCCTGGGGAAAAAGAGAACGTTCGAAATATTGGCGAGCTCTCGAAGGCTCTTATTCTCCAGGTTGTACAGCAACGGAATATCCGGCATTTTTACTTCTTCGGTCTGAATATTGTTTTCTGTTTCCGATTGTTCGGATTTACCCGTATTATTTTTTACAACCTTTTCTCTACGGGACATAGGACGGCTATCGTTTCCGGTCAGTTCAGCCAGGCGTTTATCCCGCACTTCTTTCAGTCGCTCCTGGACTAACTGCCGTTGTTCCTTTTGCAGATTCCTAAGAGGTCTGATGTATTTGACGACCGAGCCGTGCACGCCTTGACCGGAAATGTATACATCGGTTGCCCCGGCGAGGTACTGACCTCCAGCCGTGATTTGAATCACTGTCCCCTGCTGCCCCCCTACCGGATAAAGGTAGCCTATATGAGGCTCTCTCGTATTAGACTGGCCCCACACAGTCGTAACACATAGCCCCAAAACTATAAATATCAGTTTTCGTGTAAATACCATGGTTCAGCTCTTTGGATTTACATAATCTCTATTAGGCGGCCGGAACCTTTGTCCGATGCGGGCATGACTTTTAAGTCCAGGCCCCTCGGATTGGGCATCGGGTCGTCGGGGTCGATACCAAGCAAAATATACATGCTGCCGAGCAGGTCAGCCGGGTACACGGGACGCTGGGCCACTTCAGTGCCATTTTCATTAGAGGCCCCGACGACGCGACCGCCCTTGAATCCGCCGCCGGCTACCACAGCACAGAAGCATTTGCCGTAGTGCGACCGGCCGCCGTTCCAGGGCGAGTCCCACTGGATTTTCGGGCTCCGTCCGAATTCGCCGCTCCACCATACGATAGTGCTGTCAAGCAGGCCACGGTCGGTCAGGTCCTGCAAAAGTGTCGCCATGCCGGCGTCCATTTGAGGCAGATTCCGCCGCATGGCTTCGAAGTGCTGTTTATGCGTGTCCCAGCCTTTATAGTTAATGGTGACGTAGGGTACGCCGCTTTCGACCAGCCGGCGAGCTATCAGGCAGGACTGGCCAAACGTGTTCCTGCCGTATCGATCCCGGAGTTCATCTTTTTCTTCCGAAAGATCGAACAGCTTCCTGGCGTCGCCGAACATCATGTCGTATGCGTTTTCCTCACATTGATCGAACTTTTCGAATTGCTGATTGTCCGACATGGCTTTACCGAGAGAATCGAGGTCATGGAGCAACTGCCGCCTGCTGCGCTGGCGCTCGTCGCTAATGTCTTTTGCGACAATTCCTTCTACGGCGAATGGGGTCCGGTTCGGATCGCCGCCGGTGGCGAAAGGTTTATATCGCGGCCCAAGAAAACCTGCTTCGGAGAAACGCCCCTGAGGCTGGGTCAAGACAATATAGGGTGGGACCAGCCCCTTATACCCGTAATCATAGCCCTTGAACAGTGAGACGACCGCGCCGAAGCTGGGATAAACCAGCCTGCCCGGCTCGCGTCCGGTCTGGACAATATATGATGCGGTCTCGTGACTGTTATTCCCATGCGTCATGCTGCGGATGATTGAATACTTGTCGGCCTGCTGCGCCAGCAACGGGAGCAACTCGGCGATTCGGATGCCGTCCACGTTTGTGGGAATCGGCTTATTCAAAGGCCCACAATAGTCGTAGCCCGCGTCCGGCTTGGGATCGAAAGTGTCCAGATGAGAAGGACCGCCCCACATCCATATCTGAATGACCGATTTGGCTTTTGGTTTTATAGGAGCTGTCTGCGCCCGGTTAATAAAAGGACCGGTCAGCATCAATCCAGCCGCTCCGACAAGCCAACTTTTCAACGTATCACGCCGTGTCATGAATTTTGTCATTTGTTGCTTGTTCATGCCGCAATGTCCTGCCATTTGTTAATGGCGATACAGAAATTCCTTCGTATTGATTAACGCCCAGGCCAGGTCGTTCGTGGCCTGCCTGATGTTCATTCCCCTGGTTTCAAAATACTTTTGTACAGTCTCCAATTCGGTCTGCGCCGGATAACGCGACAATATGTTCAAATAAATCATATTGATTAACGTGCCGCGATTGCCCTTGGCTGCCTTAACCAGGCCATTCAACCGTGTGCTGCGTTCGATTTTGTCCTGTATATGGCTCGAATTCAACAGGTGCAGCCTCTGTTCATCCGTGGGTTGATTGTTGCGTTCGGATTCCAGGCCGGTATCGCGTGCAGGACGGCCGAACATTTCGAGGAACTGACTGGTTATGCTGCCGTCCGCCAGGTCAATGGACCTATTCTCTTCCGGTATAAAAGTGAACGGTTCCGGAATCGGACTCGAATAACTTTCCTGTGTTCCGGAAATCCAGCACAAGGCATCTATCAGCACTTCCGCTTCAAGCCGCCGCACAGGGTAACAAGCAAACAAAGCCTCTGCTTCGGGATTTTCACTATGCGGAATTGAAGACTGCTGGTAGGTGCTGGAATTGAGAATCAGGCTAAAAATATGTTTCAGATCATAATCATTCTTAACGATCTGGTTTTCCAGGTAGGCCAGCAGCTCCGGGTGGACGGCCAAGTTGTCGGGACGAACGTCGTCCGGTTCGTGAATGATTCCACGGCCCAGCAGCCAGGCCCAGATACGATTTACAATGTTGCGCGCAAACCACGGATTTTCAGGGGCAATCAGCCAATCGGCAAAGACCACACGCGGATCCCGGTCCGGTGGAACTCGAACTGCTATACCATCGGGAAAAACAGCCTCAAGAGGCTCGGTCTGTGCCGGGTCCAGGTAAACGATTTCTTCCTTCCACTCGGCCGTCTGCTTGTACGCCACGCGGGAAAAGAAAGCCTCCATGCCGGAACGACGCTCCTGTGGCCAATTTTCCAGACGTACCCCCATAAAAGTCAGTGCTACCGCCCCGGCGATAGCGGATGGCTGCCGGCCCTGGATAGCACGATAGAAATTCACCTGCGGTACGCGAAAATTGCTGCCGCTCGAAGTCAGCATCTCGCGTGCGAATTGATTGTAAGGCATATTGCGACGAATCGCATCGAGAATCCAGCGATGATACGCCTGCACCGCATTAGGCCACAGATTGATGGGAAACTCTGCTTTCACCCGCAGAAGGTCACACCACTTCAGCGACCAATAGTCGGCATACTCATCCCGTCTCAAGAGCTCGTTAATAAGCTTCGCACGCTTATGGGGATTGCGGTCTTGTAGAAACTCACGAACATCCTGCGGCTCGGGCAATGTGCCGATTACATCCAGATATACACGCCGGATAAAAACCGAATCGGAACACAGGTTTGCCGGTTCGATTCCCTTGCTGCGAAATGTTTTCATCACAAGTGTGTCGATACGATTGTTCGCTACAAATTCACCGCTATTTTCAAATTGCTCGAAGCTCGCATCACTCGTAATATGCTGGGCATAAAGAGGAACACAAATAGCAAGCACCTGGAGCAAGACAATTGTGGAGCTTTTCTTTCTAAGCATTCGAGTTCTTTTCATCGAAAAAGACTTCATAGCGGCATAAGATCGACTTATTTGAAATATTCCCTACCAACTTCAATTAAGCATTTCTATAAGCTTATAACGTAATCAGGCTAACAGATTTATGTCATATTGTCAATGGATTTTACCATGAACAACAAGCAATATGATAGCATCTGGCTTTCAGATTTGTTATTGTATAATAGAATTGGATTTAATTTTATTTATTGTGTTCCGAAGTGAAAGGTACTCCATGTACAAATATGTATTTTTGTTTACACTTTACTCCTTAGTCTTTACTAATCCCGCATCTATAAAAGCTGAAGACTGGCCGGTTTTCATGCATGATAAACACAGAAGTAGCGTAACCGGCGAGCGGTTGGAGCTTCCGCTGAAAGAATCATGGGTGTTCAAAGCGTTACACGAGCCTCAGCCGGCATGGCCGGAGCCGGCACAGCAGGATTTCTGGCACAAGCAATTCAATCTCAGGTCAACCGTTGCGTATGACAGGGCATTTCACGTCATAGGAGTTGGCGATACCATATACTTTGCCTCGTCTGCGGATGACAAAGTCTATGCTCTTGATTCGATAACAGGAAATGAGCGATGGACGTTTTTCACAGAAGGCCCCGTCAGATTTGCTCCATGCATCTCAGGAGGCAAGGTCTATGCCGCCTCGGACGACGGATATGTTTATTGCCTTTCGGGTGATGACGGCTCGCTCATATGGAAACATAAGGGAACCGACGGAGATCGTATGATTCCAGGTAACGGCCGAATGATATCGATGTGGCCGATACGGACCGGCCTACTGATCGATAACGGGATTCTATATTATGCCGCTGGCCTTTTCCCGAATCAGGGTACTTTTCTATTTGCACTTAATTCCGAAAATGGCTCAGTAAAATGGAAGCAAAAAGTGACCATATCTCCACAGGGGTACATTCTTGCTTCCGATGAGCGACTCTATGTCCCAACCGGGCGGACTAATCCGTTTATTTTCGCAAGGGCTGATGGTGAGTCTTTGAAAGAACTTCCCAGTGGCGGCGGAACCTTCGCGCTGCTGACCGAGAACGTCCTTGTCACCGGACCGGGCCGGCGGGAAAAAGAGCTTAACGCCAGTGACGTAGAGACAAGGGACAAGATTGCAACTTTCGGCGGTTTGAGGATGCTGGTCAGCGGGCCAACCGCATATATGCAATCGGAGAATCAATTGTCGGCCTTCGACCGCGGATCATATCTGAAACTATCAAGAGAACAAAATACCCTGGTTCGCCGGAAAGATGAAATCACCGAACAGCTTAAAAAGATGGACAAAAATTCGCCGGAAGCTAAACAATTGCATGAAGAAATCGACACTCTAAAGAATCAGATTGATGAATTATCGAGCAAAATGAAAAGCTGCTACCGCTGGACGGTACGATGCGAATACCCTTACGCGATGATTATGGCCGGCGATGTTCTTTTCTTGGGAGGTGAGAATAAAATTGCCGCGATCGAGTCTTTAACGGGAAAAGCCTTATGGGAAGCCTCCGTCGATGGCAAAGCATACGGCCTGAGCGTCGTCAACGGCGGCCTCTACGTCAGTACGGACATGGGCCGGATACACTGTTTCAGAAGCGGAGTAAAAGAAGACACAAAAGTCATCGAGGCTAAAACAGTCACCAACCCCTACCCGAACGATATTCTGACTGAAAAATATGCTGAAGCTGCAAAGCTGATTCTCGAACGGATGGGCACTACAAAAGGATACTGCCTCGTGCTTGGCTGCGGCCGGGGACGACTGGCATACGAACTGGCACGCAGAAGCGATTTGAAAATCGTCGGTATCGACGAAGATTCGCATAATGTGGATGCAGCTCGCCGTGCCATCGATAAAGCCGGGCTATATGGCAGAATAGTCATTCACCGGAAAAATCACGATTCACTGCCCTATACAAAATACTTTGCCAATCTGATTGTTTCAGATGAAGCGCTTAGTAGTGGCAAAATACCATCTGCACCGGAAGAGATTTTTCGCGTGCTTCGGCCCTGCGGCGGAACTTTCGCATTGGCCCTGCCGGCCGACAAGCTCGATCAGGAACAGTTGGAAAAATGGGGCCGCCCCACCTTTGTTAACTGGAAGGTTGAGACCACAGGCGATATCGGTTTGGCATGGAGCACGCGCCCGGCGCTTCAAGGCGCGGGCGAATGGACGCATACCTATGCCGAGCCGGGCAATAGCGCATGCAGCGGCGACAAAATCGTCAAGGGCAAAATGGAGGTCCAGTGGTTCGGCCGGCCCGGTCCTCGCCGGATGATCGACCGTCACCATCGAAACGTGCCGCCCTTGTTCAAAGACGGGCGTCTTTTTGCCCCGGGCGATTGTTTCGTCTATGCCGTCGATGCTTATAACGGGACAATCGACTGGCAGGTCGAAGTTCCCAATTCCCGCCGGCTCGGAGTGTTTTTGGATTCCAGCAACATGGCTGTGGACGAGAAGTGCCTTTATGTGGTCGCTGAAGATAAGTGCTACGGCTTCGACGTCCGCACCGGCCTGCCCAACACGAATTATGAAATGCCTCAACTAATCGAGTCCGAACCGCGCGATTGGGGCTACATCGCCTATTCCGGAAACCTTCTTTTCGGCAGCGGCCGAAGGAAAGGCGCTTCCTACACGGAGACCAGCTACGATGCCGATGATTCACTGTGGTACAGGGACATGAAGCTGGTGACCAGCGACTACCTGTTCGCCATGGACAAACGGGACGGCCGGCCGCTGTGGCAATACCACGCCGGGCTTATCGTCAACACAACAATTACAGTTGGCGATGAATGGATATATTTTCTCGAAACGGATAGCCCGAAGGCAATGACCGACACGCTCGGGCGTATGCCTGCAAAAACGCTTTTTGATGGAGGCAATCAATATCTCGTTGCCCTTGACAAACAAACCGGCCAAATCATGTTCAAAGCAAAAATTGATATTACGAAATTCGAAGAGCCTGTATATCTAAATTATGCCGAAGGAAAACTTCTTCTGAGCGGATCCAGGCTCTTCGAAGATCACGTCTACTATCACTATTGTGCGTATGATGCCCACTCCTGCGAGTTCTGCTGGCAGGCGGATCACGTCACAGACCTGGCGACCGACGGATCGCACGGCGAATATAACCGTCACCCGACCATTATCGGAGAGACGGTTTATGCCTGGCCGTACGCATATAATTTGAAAACCGGCGAGAGAATCGCAGGCTGGGAGTTTGACCGTCGCGGGCACGGCTGCGGCGGCGTGTCAGCTTCATCCCAGTGCCTGTTCTGGCGCGGCGGCAATCCCTGGATGTACGACCTTGGCCCGGAGGGCGGCCCGCAGCGTCTGACCGCGGTGACACGGCCAGGATGCTGGATCAACATGATTCCCGCCGGTGGGCTTGTGCTGATCCCGGAGAGCAGCTCGGGCTGCACGTGCGGCTTTGCTGTGCAAACATCTTTAGCCTTCGTTCCTGAATAGTTTCTTGAGCAGAAGAATGAATTCGAAACAACGGATCGCAGCGGCGATGAATCATCAGACGCCCGACCGGGTTCCGGTTATGTGCCA
>CAZHBL010000169.1:0-9493 GCA_964530105.1 uncultured Pirellulales bacterium
AGTTGCCCGGATTAATAGCGGCGTCGGTTTGAATGAAGTCTTCGTATGCGGCAATGTGAACATTACTGCGCCCTACGGCACTGATAACACCCACTGTGACCGTCTCGTTCAAGCCAAAGGGATTACCGATGGCGATCACCCAATCACCGATCTCGATCTTGTCCGAGTCACCCATGGGCAAGACAGGGAAGTTATCTCCCTCAATTTTGATCAATGCCACTTCAGAATCAGGGTCCGTGCCTATAAGTTTGGCGTTCTCGAATTTGCGACCGTCCTTAAGTTCCACTGTGATTTTGTCGACGTCTCCCACAACGTGATTGTTCGTAAGGATATAGCCATCCTTGCTTATAATAAATCCGGAGCCTTGACCACGCTCATAATATTTCCTGGGAGACTGATGCTGTTGTTGCTGTTGTTGCTGTTGTGGTGGTAATCTATCTCCGAAGAACTTTCTGAGCAAGTCGTCGTCAAAGAGCCCAAATGGATCATTGTATCCGAAGGGTGTTCCAAAGGTCATAGGACCGGTCTCTACTGCTTTCTCTACTTTGATCGAGACCACCGCCGGCATTGCCGTTTTGGATGCGGCAGAGAAGGCGCCCGAAAGTTCTTTGGCTGCCTTTGCACTGGACTGAGCGAGAACCGGACTAGTCAAAGCGACCACAATTACCAATGACATCATTGTAAGAGCGATACTCTTAACTGTGCTTCGTCTGTTACTGCTTTGTGCGTTCATGATATTTCTCCTTACGTTTTAACTAAAACTATCATATTATCGAGAGAACGTTCTTCTCTCTTCCGTTGGTTTTGACAAAAGATCATCTTTTTCGCGGTCAAGCCTTTTTTCGGTTGCTTTGACACCCTCTGTACGCTTGATGCCGCAGACGACCTCCACGCTAATCCACATTTTCATAATCCTGGAATCACAGATTTGAAAACCAGAGTCCTCAAGAGCCTGGCGTACCAGGATGGGACGGCAGTCAAGATAGTTCGGAAAATGGCGGTGTGTCCATTCAAATATCTCCATTACCAGTCCTTCGGGCAGGACTCGTGACATACCAATAATAACTATCCGGCCTCCGGGCTTTAGCACGCGCTTACATTCAGCGAGTACAAGAGGAATCTCAGGTGTATCGAAGAGTTCGAGTGTAAAACTCATAAAGATACCATCGAGGCTCTCCGATTCATAGGGAAGATGCAAAGCATCGCCACAGGACAGCTCAATCCGTTCGTCAAGGCCCTCTTCGTCAACACGCTTTTGAGAAACCTCGACCATTTTTTCCGACAGATCGATGCCAAATACCTTCCCAGAGGGACCCACGGATCGCGCCAGCTCGATGAGACTATGGCCGGTACCAAAACCGATCTCCAGAACTTGCTGGCCCTTCTGCGTGTTGAGCATTTCGAGCCCTGCCCTACGTACAACTGCTTCCGAATGTTCCGCAAGAGCATCATAGACCTTGGCGATCTTATTATAGAAGGCCTTTGTCTCTTCTTTGGTCTGCAGAACTCGCAGAACCCCAGGTTGATGATATGTACGACATTCGTTCACTTCAAATGCTCCTTTTTCTTTCATAATTTTGCCATTACTTACCTGTGCTAATATACGTGCCGGAGAAGACAAAGAGATATGGGGGTTTTGCCCGATTGTAACTTCTGAAATACTCGATTCAAGGTCAAGCAGGTATCACAAGACTTTAATGCCTATCCGACTGATCTAAGAACAGGATAGCGTCTGCTATCAACTGGTTCTTTAGATCAGTCGTATAGGACATCGCTTAAATGCGGCATCGCTCTCTCCGCAGATCCAGCCAATTTCTAATCTGACACATGAGAGGATTGGATGCCGGCAATACCCTATATATGGACTTCCACATTACTCGCATTTGCGGCTTCAAGAATCTTTTTGGCCTTGTTGACCTCATCGGCTGTATCATGAGTTACCACCAGGTACTTTCCCGCTTCCAAGTTCTGTTGGTACTTGAGTACTTTATCTTTTCCTATTCCCAGTCCGAGCAAAGCCCCAAATAGACCTCCGCCTATTGAACCTACGGCAGCTCCTTCGAGACCACCAAGGACAACTGCCGCCAGAGAGCCCGCAATAAAAACTCCACCCATGCCAGGCAGCACCACAAATCCGATGCCGACTAATATTCCGAAAACGCTGCCCCAGAAGGCCCCTATGCCAGCTCCTGTTTTCGCCGGATCCTTCCACGTGTAATAGCCTTGCATATCTTCCACCTTTTCGAGTTCCTTTCCAATTATAGAAACTTTCTTCATAGGGAATCCGCCCTTATTCAGTTCTTTCACCGCTTTGGCGGCCGTATCATGTGTTTCGAAAATGCCTACTGTTGCATTAAGTTCTTTCATTGAAATTTTCTTCCGATTTAAATTGTTTTTCCTGATTTGATCTTCTGAATACTGACGTCCGGAATCACAACAAATTCTGGGCACTATGGCATAATCTAATTCATCCAGTAACTGAACTTTTAGCCGGGGCACACTTGCTCAATCCTCGCGGTTTAATCCTGATAAGGATCAATGTCACGGAAAGGCAAAGAGGGATTATCAGGATCAGATAGCTTCCAATCTTCGTAATCATAGTTATATCCTTCAACTTGTAACTCGTCGTTAACGAGCCGAACGCCGTTCGTGTTCAAGGCAAGGTGTTCAGCTTCACTGCGTTCACTCCAGTTGTAGACGGTACCTGTCAGAGTGACAACGCCCTTTTTCACATTAAATTTAATTTTATCTTCCACAGGTGAGAGCAGCCAGTTTGATTCGATGCGGTCCCATATCTTCTTGAATATTGCTGCATCCGCATATTCCTGGGTCCAGTCCACATGAATATTGTTGACTACTTCCTTGACTCCGCGGATACGCGAGGCGACCGTTGTAGCGTGCACTTTATCATAACCGGTTTCAACTTTACCGGATAGAATTACAACGCCATCGTCAACCTTCACGATAACATTCTGATTAAAGAGGGCATCATCAGTGAGAATCTCGTAAGTAACATCATCACGAATCTCCGAATCATCACGTTTTACAGATCTAACACTCAGATGGTTCGTGATCCATACTATGCCGACTACATTGCTTGCATCGGCACCGGACATTTGCTTCTGGTAGGTATTGGCTACTGAGCCTTCGAGCGTAACATGCCCATGAAACACCTTGACAACAAGATCAAGCGGTTCGAGTCGACTATCGTGGACGAGCGCCTCAGTCACGGCGTGGTGCAAGTCATTATCTGTAGGCAATGCAGTCTTTGTACGCGTTCCTTCTCCCTCCCACCATTCTACTTGTAGCTTATTGCTCAGACCCGTAACATTGTTTATCCACCGAATATCATCAGCAGCGCGAGTTTTTTCGTAGTTGCTTCCAACGCTGCCGGTTAACGTAACGGTGCCGTTCTTCACTGAGACATCAATTGGCAGATCAGTGAGGTAGACATCACGATTGAGGGCGGCAGCAACATCCTTCTTAATAGCTTCGTCAGGGCGATTCTTATCCCAACTTAACGATAGGTAATCCTGCACGTCTTTTACACCTCGAACTTCGCTGGCAAGAAGGTTAGCTTCTTCTCTTTCAGACCAACTGCCAACCTTTCCGGTAAGTTCTACTGTTCCACCTGTACAGGTCACTTTTATATTGCTGGATTCGATAGCGACACTATTTACAATGCGGTGGCGAACATCCTGAGCAATGTCCACATCCCAGCGATAGCTGGGCATGACCTCAAGTTTGTCGATGATGCCCATGACGCCTAATATCTTTTTGGCCTCCAGATTTGCATGTTTCCTGGTGGCAAGGTTCTTAACGGTGCCCGATAGTATGACAATTCCATCAGACACCTCAACTGTGATCCCGGACGCATCCATGTAAGGATCTTCACCAATCGCGTCTTTGACCCAGAATTTGATTGACTCGTCGCTCGGGCGGTCAGCCGCCACGAGGATCTGCGGTTGCATAGCCAAAACGGCTGTAATGAAGAACGGTAGCAGATTTTTGCTTAAGAATTTCATGGTTTACTCCTTTCGTAATCATGTGCAACGCTACATGGCGTTGTTCCTTATACAATTTTCACTGTCTTCTTGGTAAACGCTTTGGACCGTTATGTATTCATTGGTTAACACCACCTTTCGGTTTCCCTGATAGGCTTAAAACTCATTCTATTCTAAAGAACAATCCCAAGGTCATTTCTTCCCGGCCGCACCTAAGTATTTATGACATATTTGCTTTTCCAAGGCGAGCTGTGTCCATGTGCCTTCGGCTGCTGCGATTAGCAATGCTTCTGTTATTTCTTCCTTTGTAGCTCCTGCCTCAAAAGCACGATTGAGGTGCTCTTCAGTGCAACTTGGACAACGAAAAACCGAGGTCACTGCTAGCATTAGCAGTTCTTTGGTTTTCTTATCGAGGACGCCATCTTCGTTGCACACCTGGTAGAAACTCTCAAATGCTTTGCCAAACTCCGGTGAATGCAGTACAAACCATGGTGTTTGTTTGCGAGTCATTTTTTCCTCCTACAGTTATCATATTAACCCGTTAGAGATATTGGATTCCTTGCACGGATAGTGTTGATTATTGCCGGTTGTGATTTTATTACATTGGAACTTCTTAAGTTGGTTTTTAGGTCTGGAATCCTTACGACTTTCAATAATCCTTCCGTAAAGAGGTTCCAGTAAGTTTCTCCGATCCTTGGCCAGGTCATTGCCCTGCCATATTGATACGCTCTAAGTTGTATTTGATTGAGCAGCACTTCGTCATCGAGCAGTTTTATTATTGCCAAAGCCATCTGCTCTGAATCGTTGAATTCCACGAGCACCCCGCGTCCTTGAGCTAACAGCTCCTCGGCTGCCCAATATGGTGTTGAAACCACAGCTTTGCCGGCACCAACTGCAAATGCGAGCGTGCCGCTGGTCAATTGCTCCTTATACAGATATGGGGTGACATAGATATCAGCCGCACTTAGAAATTGCTGCAATTCCTGATCAGATACAAATCTATCATGGAAGATAATATGGTTTTGTATTTTCAAGTCCTCAACTATACGGAGTAACTCATCCCGATATGAATTACCCTCATGTTTCACCACCTCAGGGTGCGTCGTTCCCAAGACTATGTATAGAGTCTCTGGATGTTTTTTAATGATGGCCGGCATTGCTTTGAGCATTACTTCAATGCCTTTGTTTCTGCCAATCAGCCCGAATGTCAGGATGACCTTGCGGCTATGTATACCTAAACTTCGCTTTTGAGAGCCCCTGTGGTTGAAAGATATATCAGGTATTCCATGAGGAATAAGTTTAATCTTTCTTTTTGGGACACCGTAGGTGTCGGTCAGCATGTGGACACCACGTTCATTCATTACAATTACAATCTCAGACTCGTCGCAAATGTCGACAAGAGCGTCGAAGTATTCCGAAGAGGGTCTTTCCAGTATTGTATGCAAGGTTGTCACTATGGGAGCTTTTAGGCGTCTAAGCAACAAGCTTATGTAAGAACCTGCTTCGGCCCCAAAAAGTCCAAATTCGTGTTGAAGGGATATTGCGTCGAAGTTCCTGGAGTTTAAATAGTCGGCCGCATCAATATAATCCACGGCAACGTCTCTCCTGATTACGAATTCCACCGGCTTGGTGTATTTGTGTTCATGCCCCGACTGCATTGCTACAACGGAAGGTTGGAACTCGATCCCACCAGTTTTACCAACGTTTTCAATCAAATCCGAGGCAAAGGTGGCTATACCACATTTTCTGGGTCGGAAAGATGAGATAAACGCAATCTTTCTGGGCTCCATTATCCTGATCATGGTTCAAGTCTCCTGAAATCAGTGTTGATGTCTTGTTGGCTGCTCAAATTCGGTTCAATCGCCTTTACAGAAGTAACGATCACAAATCCGGGATTATTCTCGCTTTCTTTGTACACTTCCACTATCTCAACATAAAGTTTAGAGATATCAATCGTGATCCTTACTTCATGAAACGCCGCAGCATAATCATCCGTTTCTAATCTTTTCATGATCTGTTCTCCTTAATTTATCCTCTAATAATCCTTGTTTTTTGCTGCAAGCAAACTTGGTTGTACTGCCTCGGCAAAATGAACCACAAAAAAACTAACTTCTACCTCTGTATTGCAGACAGGCATCATTAATATATAAAATAAGGTACGTTTTCTGCGGTCGATGTGGATATAGGGGAATTACTTGAGTAGGGCTTCGTATTTACTCTATTTTAAGTAACTACCGGAATGACAATCTATATGAGGACAAGGATGATCTATATTCGATATTATGGTTCCGGGGAGGTCAAACCTTCTTGGATTGCGTATTTGGTAAGCTTTGCCACACTATCCATATTCAGCTTTGACATGAGCCGTAGACGATGTCCTTCGACAGTCTTAGGGCTGATGTGAAGCTGTAGTCCGATTTGCTTGGTTGTTTTACCTTCTGCCATAAGTTGCAGCACTTCTCGTTCTCTTTGCGATAGCAAGGAGAATGCGGAACGCTCCTTTTCTGTAGAATTACGTACATAGTTTTCAACAACGACATCGGTTATAGCAGGACTGAGGTAAATTCTGCCGGCAGCCACTGTTTTAATGGCCGTAGTGAGTTCCTCCAGAGCACAATCTTTCAGTAAATACCCTGAGGCACCGGCCTTAAGCATTTCTATCACAAATTTTTTGCCGGAATGCATCGATAGCCCGATGACCTTCACTTGCGGGAACTCACGAATAACCTGTTGAGTTGCATCTATGCCGTTGAGATCAGGCATACCTATATCCATTATTACCATGTCCGGTGATAACTCCCTTGTAAGCTCCACCGCGGAATGTCCATCCGCGGCCTGAGCGATTACCTCCATACCCTCTTGCTGTTGAATAAGTTTGTTTAATCCATGACGCACAATTGTATGATCGTCGGCCAATATGATTCTCATACTCATCCTTCCTTGCTCCTTTCCTAAAGCACCTTTTGCTCCAATGATACCAATAAAGTTATTTTTGTTCCCTTACCTTTTATGGAATTAATCTCAAGTTTGCCGCCCATCTGTCGCAACCTTTCGCTGATATTGAACAATCCAAAACCCGTGGATTTTGTTCGGTGTGTCCAATCGAGGCGGGAAGTGTCAAAGCCTATGCCGTCGTCTTCGAGAATAATCTCAATATTATCACCTGCTCTATTTATTATAATTTGTACAGACTCCGCCCTGGCATGTTTGGCGGCGTTGATTAAAAGCTCACGTACAGAGCGATAAAGGAGAATCTTCACCTGGTCGCTCAACGGGTAGGAATCGTTACGGACATCCACAGAACAACTCAAGCCTCTTTCTTCACTAAATCGGTAAGCCAGTTCTTCAAGTGCAGGACCAAGGCCAAGTGTATACAACTCGGGCGGACTCATATCGAAGGTTAGTGTTCGCGTCTGTTTAATTGCCAGCTCAACTTGTTCACGGAGGTGGCGTATGGAGCTGACTGATTCTTTGGGCAGCCCGGAGTGTTGCAGATCTCCGAGTTCAATTTTAAGAAAAGCAAGGATTTGGCCAACGGAGTCATGGAGTCCTGTCGCGATCTTGCGCCGCTCGCGTTCCTCAACCATCATTACTTCCGCCGCCAGAGCCCTTAGTTGTTCCTGGTCCGCAAGGATCCTTCTTTCAGCTCGCTTTCGTTCGGTTACGTCTCGTGCGGCGGCGAATACGCCTGCGACCTCGCCGCGTGTATTTTTGTAAACAGTTGCGTTATAAAGCACATCCGTTAAGTGTCCGTTTCGATGCCGTATCGTCAAAGGATAATCCATCACAAAACCCTTTGCAAAGACCTGTTGATAAACTTCCTTTGCTTTTGCTGCTTCTGTGAAGTAATTCGAAAAGTCCGTACCGATAAGCTGCTCGCGCGAAACGCCTGTAACCTCAATGGTGGCATTATTAACGTCGGTAATTTTTCCGTGGGCACTGATTGTTACCAACGGGTCAAGTGCAGCCTCAAGCAGACCCCTGGAATAAAGCGATGCCGAACGCAAGTCTTCCTGTGCCTTCTTTTGTTCGGTAACATCGATGCCCATTTCGAGGATGAGACGTGAGCCGTCGGTATCTTTGAAAGGGAAATCGAATATATCGTAATTTCTACCGTTAGGCCCCGTCCATCCCCAGTGTTGAGGCTTGTTGGTCTCAAGGACTTTATAGGATTCACAATTTTCACAGGGTTCAGATCGGTTGAACAGAAACTCATAGCATTTCTTGTCGGGGTAATAGCCGAAAAGCTCGCGGAAGACGCGGTTGGCGAAGGGCATATAATAATCCTGCGTCAGCAGGCACACATAAACCGGCAGCGTCTCCAGGACGTCGTTGAACCGCTGCCGTTCGGTCTTGACCAGTTCCTCGGCCTTTCTGCGCTCGGCAATTTCCGCAGTCAATTCTTTGGTTCTTTCCTCAACGCGAATCTCAAGCTCGTCACGCGACTTTCTAAGCTCCTCTTCCATTTGCTTGCGCCTGGTGATATCTGTAACCGTGCCGAAGCCGCCCGAGAGTGTGCCGTCCTTTTCGTACTCCAGCTCAGCCTTTTCGTGCACCCACTTGATCCGGCCGTCCACGACGATTCGATGCTCTATATCGTATTTTTCCCCTTTCAGGGCGGCTTTCCATTTCTCATTAACGGTCTTGCGGTCATCGGGATGGATATAGGAAAGAAATGATTCGTATGTTAGCGGCGTACCAACGGGCACGCCGAAAATGCGGTACGCCTCGTCTGACCAGTTTAGTTCATCTTTCCGAACGTCTAATCGCCAGCTTCCGGTCAGCGCCACGGTCTGGGCACGGTTAAGGTCTTCCCGGCTCCGGTTTAATTCGACGGCCTGTTCTTCCGCTCTGGAGCGGGCTTGCCGCAACACGGCTCCGACGTAGCCGACAAAGACACTCGTCAGTACCACCACAGCAGTTCGGGACCAAAATTCAATGCCGAAGTCCCAGGAATGCAGCGGCGGTATGAAAAAGTAGTCCGTTATCAACACTCCGAGAACACCCGTCAGGATCGCTGGACCCATTCCGCCCAGCAAAGCGATGATGACCGTCGCGGGGAAAAGCGTTATAAACGGCGTGCCGTGGCCCGTTAACGGCAACAGGGCAAAACGCGTAAGAATGACGACGGGAATTGCCAATATCGCATAAAAATAATGTAAATAGTTTTTCATATTCTCTGACTTCTTTGAATTTTGTCAGGTTAACTTGCTCGTAATTCGGAGCACCATGTCTTCATAGTCTGCCGGTGAATAGTATTAGTACAAGTTTATTGTACGCTCAAGACTTGTGAAAATCAATTAAAGACTCCAGCGAATTTGTAGCTTATGATGTACGCTACGGGTCAAGGTTCAGTATGCACATGAACATTTTGCTTACCCGCAATTGAGGAATTTCCCTGTTTCGCTATTTTCACACTTAACGTAAAAATTGCTAACGAAATAGATTAATTGTAATAAAGTTTCAACAATTGGAAGGAAAGGATTATG
>CAZHBL010000170.1:0-9471 GCA_964530105.1 uncultured Pirellulales bacterium
ATGCTCTCGGACGAGAAGTCTCTCTGGGGCAGCGATCTCTATATCGCGGTCGCCAGGAATGTGCCGGGAGCAACTATGGCGAGAATATCGGGGACTTTTCTGACGAAGGTATTCGAGGGGCCGTACAAGGACGCAGGCAAGTGGGCGCAGGAAATGAAGACCTATGTCAAGTCGAAGGCCAAAGGGATTCGGAAGATGTACTTTTTCTATACGACATGCCCGAAATGTGCAGAGTTCTACGGCAAGAATTACACCGTTATATTGGCGAAGGTTTGAGTGACGCACCTTAAATACGTTCGAAAGGAGAGAACCCCTCAATGAATTGAGGGGCTAAATATTAATATGTTTGGTGATAGTGCGACCGCTATAACGATACTGTTTATTATCTTCGCCGCGGGCATCGGAGTTTTTATCAGAAAAAGAAGCAGGGACAAGTGCCTTCGGGATTTCGAGCAGAACAGGGTGACGCTGGAAGAGAAATCCGGCAAGACAATCTGGGGCAAACTGAGGGTCGAAAATACCGGGCTGGAATTTGTTTATCCCGAAAAGCACAAAGATGAGGAAGGGCACGATGAAACCAGTTACATTCTATACAAATACGAGTACCCGGATATTGCAGTGGTGATTCGCTTCCACGATGAGCTGAGCGAACAAAATAAGAGGGTGCGAGAAAAAGAACTCAAAAGAACCTACCACCCCGGACAATGGCGCAGGTTCAAAAGACGAATTCTGAATGTTTTTCGAACCGTCAGAGATTCGGTCGTGGAGATTATCAATCTGTTGATCAACCAGGCCAAGAAAGCCACGCCCGCTGGCAAGGTGCTGACTTCTCAGGACAAGTATGTTTCGCAGATGAAGCAGGAACTGATGGCCTCGGCGGGAACTTCCTTCGAGCCTTTGCTGGAAAGGTATATCGGCCACAAGGTCGTGCTTGAAATGATAAAGGGTGACAAGACATTCGAATATTGCGGTGTGCTAAAGGAATACACGGCTGAGTTTATCGAAATCATGGATGTCAATTATGCTGCGAAGCCGGGCCAGCCGACCAGGACGGCGGATCTCGTCGTACCCCGCAAATACGGCCTCGTCCGGCATCTTGCTGAATAGTATTCATATTTGAGATAGTTTATAATATAATCCTGTAAGTTCGCTATTTTGTGTGTCACGAAATCCTATGGCAGTTAGTAGCGAGGGATATAAATGAGCGATTCAAGCGAGAAGTCCGAAAAGGAAACAGAGGAAAACAAATCTGTTCACACAGAAAGCTTTGCAGACGTAGGTGGCCCCGGCGGCCAGATCGGTTCTTATAAGCTGCTGAGTGTCCTTGGTGAGGGTGGTTTTGCTGTGGTTTACCTTGCAGAGCAGCAGGGGCAGGTAAAACGTCGAGTAGCTCTGAAAGTCATCAAGCCCGGAATGGATACTAAACAGGTTATCGCCCGCTTCGAGGCGGAGCGTCAGGCATTGGCCCTGCTGAAGCACCCGAATATCGCCCAGGTCTATGATGCGGGAATGACTCCTTTAGGCCGGCCTTACTTCGTAATGGAGCACGTTAAAGGTCTGTCCCTTACCCAGCACTGCGACCAGGAAAAACTCGGTATCGAAGAACGCCTTAGGCTTTTTCTGCAGGTATGCGAAGCCGTCCAACACGCACACCAGAAGGCCATCATCCACCGCGATATTAAGCCGTCGAATATTCTTGTAGCCATTGAAGGAAATAGAGCGGTGCCTAAGATTATCGACTTTGGCGTGGCCAAGGCCCTTAGCCAGCCATTAACCGAACGGACGCTATATACCGAACAGGGCCAGTTTGTCGGCACGCCCGAGTATATGAGTCCCGAGCAGGCACAAACTACCGCCCAGGACATCGATACCCGTTCGGATATATACTCACTTGGTGTAGTGCTTTATGAGCTTCTAATTGGTGCTCTGCCGTTCGATCCAAAAGAGCTTCGTAAAGGAGGAATTGACCATATCCGGCAGATAATCTGTGAAACCGAACCGAGAACGCCGAGCACCCGGCTTACAACCCTTGGCCAGGAAGCTAAAAAGATTGCTCAAAAACGCCGTACCGAAGTTGCAGGATTAGCTAAACGGCTGCACAAGGAACTCGAATGGATTCCTCTTATGGCGATGCGCAAAGAACGCACTCGTCGCTACCGTTCAGCTTCGGAACTTGCCGACGACATCCAGAACTACTTAAAAGGCGCTCCGCTGATTGCCGGGCCGGAATCAACAACTTACCTATTAAAAAAGTTCATAAAGCGAAAACGAGCTTTAGTTACTGGAATTGCTGCGGTGCTGGTCGTGCTTATTGCAGGAATTGCGGTTTCCACGTTTTTCGCTATAGGCCAAGCACGTGCCCGCGCCGAGGCTGAGCATGCTACTACCGAAGTTAAATCGATCCAAGACTTTCTTAGAGATGACGTTCTCGGTTCGGCGCGCATGGTCAAGGGTCGTGAGGCTACGGTTATAGATACCCTGAACGCTGCTGTGACAAAGCTTGATGAAGGGAAGTTTCAAGAACAGCCCCTCATAGAGGCATCAATCCGCAATACACTCGGGGGTATATATTGGAATCTTGGTAACTACAGGGTATCAGTACTGAACCGCGAGCGCGCATATGGTATCTATCTAAAGCAACTTGGTGAGAAAAACGAGGTTACAAGAGATGTTATGAACTGGCTTGCAGTTTCGTATAACTTTGACGGTCAGTATAGAGAAGCTGAGAAATTGTGGGACAGGCTCATAAAACAGTTAGATCGTCCCTGGCTCAAGATGAACCTGGCCTGCGTGTATGCAAGGCAGGGCCGATACGATGAGTCAGAGCAACTCTTTCTGGAGATGTTAAAGCCAGCCTACTGGGATCCAAATAATACGAACCACGGCAGAATGCTGCTGTACTCGTGGGACCTGGCTAAGGTTTACAGAGAACAAGGGCGGTACAATGAAGCAGAGGAATTGTTTGTCAAGGCACTGAATGGGCAGCGTCGCAAGTTCGGAGACAAAGGAGACGAATTTAACATGATGATGATACGCTGCATGAACGAGTTGGCTCGTCTCTACGTGATACTGAATCGCTACGAGGAAGCGGAGGAACTTTTCAACGAAGGAATAAAGCTCGGCGACAGTGAGATGCCGGGCAAGGACCATCCGTTCAAGCTGCGCCATGTCAACGGCTTGGGCGTGCTGCGCACCAAACAGAAGCGCTATGAAGAAGCGGAAGCTCTGTTTAACCAGGCATTGACTGGCAGGAAGCTGAAGTTGGGTCAAGACCATCCCGAGACACTGGAAACCATAAACGACCTTGGCATATTCCACAGGGAGCAAAAGCATTACGAGCAAGCGGAGAAATTTTTAACTGAAGCGTTAGAGGCAAGAAAGATCAAGCTTGGTCCCAACCATCCGCACACGTTGGAATCCGTACACGAACTTGCTGTCCTGTACAAGAATCAAGGTCGGTACGATGAAGCTGAATCGTTACTTCAGCAAGCAGTCAAAGCCAGAACAGAAAAACTTGGTCCACATCATCCACTCACGTTGGTCTCGATTAAAAATCTGATCGGTCTTTACGAAACTTGTGGCGAGCCGGAAGAGGCAGAAAAGTGGCGAGTAAAGCTGCCTGAAACGGAAGGTGTAAAACAGTGACGAGGTACTCTGAGGATAACTTCGTTTTCTTAAGCTGGTATATAAATAAAGTGCCGTTGGTTAAAAGGTGATTCTGAAATCCTTGTATTTCGGATTTATTGGGATTTCCAGGATTCTTGTCTCTCTTAAGTAATCGCCGAAATAATCTTTTATGTCCTGTATGCAATCATCGATGTCCCGGTCAGGACCCTGGGCGAGCATTTCTACGGTGCCGTCCGGCAGGTTGCGGACGAAGCCGGTGAGCTGGTGGCGATGCGCTATCCTGTGGGCGGTATAACGAAAACCGACACCCTGGACACGGCCGATAAAAATCACATGTCTTGCAATCATTTCTAATCGATTATTGAATATTGGCCCTTGACGTATGGATTACAATAGTGATATATTAATCGCTACATTCCTTTGCTGCAAGTGAACAAATCCTTCTGCCGGCAGTAATAGAATAGATTAAGGTTCACCCGTAGCAGGAAGTGAAGTATAATCCGGTTTTTCGAAAAAGTTATTGATTATGCCCGAAAAGACAAAGCAACAAATAGAAAGAGACGAACAGATTTATCAGCTTACCACGCTGGTGGCGGGAGAGTTTTCGCTTCAGGAGGTGCTGGATCAACTGGCCGAAGCGGCGGTAAAGATCGTCGGCGTTAAGGCTTGCTCGATTCGGCTGCTTGATGATGAGGCCGGCGATTTGAAAATGCGAAGCACCTACGGGCTCAGTGAGGAATACCGCAACAAGGGCGTGGTTTCAAAGAATGATCCCGTGATAAAAGCGGCTTTTGCAGGCGAAGCGGTCGTCCTGGACGATATGCGCGTCGACGGGAGAGTCAAATACAAAGAAGCTACAATTAAAGAAAGCCTTGTCAGCCAGCTTACCGTCGCGATGCACTTTAAAGGTCAGGCGATCGGTGTGCTTCGGCTTTACAGTCCGAAGCCCAAGCGATTTTACGAAGATGATATTAATCTCGCCAGGGCGGTCGCTTCGCAGTGCGCAGTGGCCATTACGAACGCCCGGCTCTATGCAAAGGCTATCGAGGGCGCCCGGGTTACCGAGCAGATGCGGCTTGCAGGGCTGATTCAGCGCAGAATGATTCCGGAAAAAGCCCCTGTAATACCCGGTCTGGACATCGCCGCGGCTTATATCCCGTGCTTCGACGTCGGCGGGGATGCTTACGATTTTCGCCGGATAAGCGAGACTCAGATTCTTATTACTATCGCCGACATTATGGGTAAAGGGATGCCGGCGGCCTTGATGATGAGCTGGTTCCGCGGGGCGGCCAGGGCCTACGCCGAAGGTTGTATGGAGTGCTCGGAGTGCAAGGGGGACGATGGCTACTTTGCCGAGAACGCCGGAGACAGTGTCAGGCTTATCAACCGGACGCGTACCGTGATAAAGAACTTCAACCGCATGGCGTGTGATGAGTGCAGGGACGGTGAATTCGTAACATTGTTCTATGCGATGATCGACGTCGCCCGGATGACAGTGACATATTGCAATTGCGGGCATGAGCCGACGGTCCTGATAAGGGATGGAAAGATTGTCGACCTTGACAAAGGCGGGCTTGTGCTTGGAGTCGATCCACAAGCGGAATACGAGATTGGAACCGTCAAGCTGATAAACGATGATTGTCTGCTGTTTTATACCGATGGGCTGACCGACGCGGTCAACTTCGATAACGAATTATGGGGCAGAGAAAATCTGTTGGCCACAGCGAAGAAATTCGCCACGGAGTCGGCCGAGCAGATGATAAAGGATATCCTCGGCTACAGAAGGCGGTTCGTGGGACTTGCCAGGCAGATCGACGATACGAGTATGGTTGTGGCCAAAGTGAGTCAAAAGAAAGTGTAAAAATCAAAAAGCTAAATGCAAAATTAAGGAAGTCACCCCTTAGGGGTTCCACAGTTTTGATTTTTAATATTTGATGTTTGATTTTTTGTCAGGTGGCGGATTTGATTATTACGATTGACGGTCCCGCGGCCAGCGGTAAAAGCACCGCAGCGAGGCTTTTAGCTCGCACGCTCGGCGCGAGCTTTCTCGATACGGGCGCCATGTATCGAGCGGTCACGTTGGCTGCGATGCGGGCCGGCGTCGATTTGAACGATGAACAGAAGCTGCTCGATATTACGCAGACATGCGAATTTGAATTCTCTGTTAAGTCCGGCAAAACGACCGTCCGCATCGACAACACCGATGTCACCGAGCAGATACGCGGTCCCGAGGTGACCGCCAATGCCCGGCATATCGCCGTTGCGCCGAGGGTACGGGAGAAACTGGTGCAAATGCAAAGGCAGTTCGCCGCGGACCGGCATAAAATCGTCACGGAAGGACGAGACCAGGGAACGGTTGCGTTCTGCGACGCCGATATTAAATTTTTCCTAACGGCAGATTCTGCTGAGAGGGCACGAAGAAGACAGGCGGAACTGCAGGCAAAAGGCATTAGTGAGAATCTCGAGCAGATACAAAAGGCAATCGAAGAGCGCGACAAAAGCGACCAGAGCAGAGCCGTCGGGCCGTTAAAGCCGGCCGATGATGCGATTATAGTTGACACTACAAATCTAAGCATAGAACAGGTCGTCGAAAAGCTCGCAGGTTACGTGAAAGATGATCCCCATTTCGCAAAAATGTAACGAAATGTGAACCCGAAGAAAAATGTTCAAAGAAAACGTAAAAGCGAAATGGTTCTGGTTTGCACGCTGGATGTGCAGATTATTTTGCCTGTCGTTTTTTCGCGTGCGTAGTTACGGCAGAGATAATATCCCCCGGACCGGCCCATTTGTACTTATCAGTAACCACCAGAGCTATCTCGATCCGATGCTTTGCGGCGGGCTCATTCAGAGGCGAGTGAGCTTCCTTGCCCGCGAATCGCTTTTTCACCACTGGTTGTTCGGCAGGATGATCAGATCGGTCGGAACGATACCCGTCAGGCTGGGCGAAGCGGACATAGCCGCGATGAGGAAGGTCATCGACGTACTCAAACAGGGCAGAGGGGTCTGTCTCTTTCCGGAAGGAACGCGCTCGATGGACGGGAAAATCACGCCGTTCAAACCGGGCTTCGGCCTGCTTTGCAGGCGGGGAAACGCGGCGGTTGTGCCGGTAGTGATTGACGGCGCCTTCGAATGCTGGCCCAGGAATAAGAAGCTGTTCTCACACGGCTCGATTGTGGTCAGCTACGGTAAAGCCATATCCGCCGGGCAGGCTAAGAATATGAGCAACGAGAAACTGGCCGAAGTCTTAACCGAGACCCTGCGCAAAATGCAAGACGAAAGCCGAATCAAACAGGGCAAAAAACCGTACGATTATTGACTATCTTCCGCCGCCATCGCTCCGGCGATTTTTACCACTAAACTCAGCCCTCAAACCGATAAGAATCCTGATAACATCGTCCACTAAATCACGCTTAATGCAACATTCTCTCCTATTACGTGTTTGCCGTTGATGATTTGATTCTCCCGGCGAGATTGTGCTTGACCACGTGTTCGATTAAAAGTACCTTCATAGTAGCAAAAATACTGTCTTCAACACTCCGGAGGAGTTTGAGGGTGTCATCCGGTGTGGCTTTGACAATACAAAGTTAAAAGATTGAAAGGGATATCGATGAAAAACGAGACAAATCCAAAAAACAATAAGTTGAACCGCAGGGATTTTATCAGGACTTCGGCAGTTGCCGGAGCGGCGGTTCTGGCATCGGGTACGAGTAATATCTTTGCAGCGGGTTCGGATAAAATTCGCGTCGGTATAATCGGCTGCGGCGGGCAGGGCACGCGGGACCTTGTCAGTTGCGTGAATAGCTCGCCGGGCGTGGAGATCACAGCGATGGGCGATTTGTTCGAAGACCGCCTGAAAGAGTCGCTCGATAAACTCGGTAAAGACGTGCCGGCCGCTCTGAAAGTCACGCCGGACAAGAGTTTTATCGGCTTTGACGCACACAAGAAAGTGCTGCAGACTGACGTGCACATGGTACTGTTGACGACACCGCCTCACTGGCGAGCGCAGCATTTACGGGCCGCCGTGGAGGCCGGCAAGCACGTATTTATGGAGAAGCCCGCGGGCGTAGATCCGAAGGCCATTCGTTCAATGATTGAGACAGCCGAACTCGCCGAGCAAAAACACCTCTCTGTGGTCGCGGGCACGCAGCGCCGGCACAGCAAGAAATACAAAGAGATTATCCGGCGGATTCATGACGGCCAGATCGGCGAAATTGTCGCCGGCCAGGGCTACTGGAACGGCGGCGACATGCTCGGCTACTGGCAGTGGTACGACAAAGAAAATCGCTCCGATATGGAGTGGCAGTGCCGGAGCTGGCCGTGGTTCACCTGGACCAGCGGCGACCACATCGTCGAGCAGCACGTCCACAATCTCGACGTTCTCAACTGGGCGCTCCAAGCTCATCCCGTACAGTGCATCGGGATGGGCGGCCGGGCTGTACGAGACCTGGGCAATATTTACGACCACTTCACCATCGAGTATGAGTATCCGAACGGCGTCCGCGTCGAGAGCATGTGCCGTCAGATTAACGGCTGCACGGACAGAATCGCCGAGCGCGTGGTCGGCACAAAGGGCGTCGCCGACATCGATCAAGGTGTGATTACCGGCGAAAAACCCTTCAGGTACGAGGGGCCCGACCCCGACCATTACGTACAGGAGATGGCCGACCTGATTAAGAGCATTCGCGACGGCAAGCCCATCAACGAGGCCAAAAACGTCGCCGAGAGCACGATGAATGCCATCATGGGCCGGATGAGCGCCTATACCGGCCGGGCACTGAAATGGGACTGGGCGATGAACGCGTCGAAGCTGGACCTTGCGCCGGCGAAATATGAATGGGGCGATCTGCCGGTAAGGCCGGTCGCGGTCCCGGGCAAGACACCGTTAATCTAATCGATTCGAGTAAATAACCGTTAGTTGAAAGAGTTTATAATGCAAGAAAAGGAAAAACGAATGGACAAGAGACTTTCACGCAGAGAATTTGTAAAGGCAGCAGCGGCGGCTTCTTTAGTCAGTGCCAGCCCCGCGTTGACCAGCAGACTTTATGCCGCCGGATCAGGTGCGGTGAAGGTCGGATTAATCGGCTGCGGAGGACGCGGCACTGGCGCCGCGACCCAGGCGCTTATGGGTGTTGATAAATCGGTGAAGCTCTGGGCGATGGCGGATTTGTTCAGGGACAAGCTCGATGTCTCTTACGACATGCTCAGCAAGGGAGCAAAAGGCCGGTACGACCGCGTGGACTTCGACGGCCTGGCGGACCAGATGGACGTTTCCGAAGAGCGGAAGTTCGTCGGCTTTGACGCGTTTCGCAAGGTGCTCGGCAGCGGCGTGGATATGGTCATTCTGGCGACGCCGCCACACTTTCGGCCAGAGCATTTCGAGGCCTCGGTCAAAGCCGGCAAGAATGTGTTTATGGAAAAGCCCGTAGCTGTGGACCCGGCTGGGATTCGGAAAGTAATCGCCGCTGCGAAGCTGGCGAAGGAAAAACGCCTGTCAGTTGTTGCCGGAACGCAGCGCCGTCATCAACGGCACTACATCGAGATTATCAACCGGATTCACAACGGGGCGATCGGCGAAATTGTTGCCGCACAATGCTACTGGAACGGCGGCGGCGGCTCGCTGAGGGGCGAGAAACCAGACGGCATGAGTGACATGGAATGGCAGGTTCGCCACTGGTATTATTTCTGCTGGATTTGCGGCGACCATATCGTCGAGCAGCACGTTCACAATATTGACGTTATGAACTGGGCGCTGCAGGCTCATCCGGTCCAGTGCATGGGCATGGGAGGCCGGGAGGTTCGCAGGGGCGGCAACATCTGGGACCATTTCGCGATAGAGTTCGAGTA
>CAZHBL010000171.1:0-9456 GCA_964530105.1 uncultured Pirellulales bacterium
TGAGAATGCTCAGCCTCAACTGAACAATCATAGCAACAGGTTTTTTTGCGGCGCTTTGACCGCCAAAATGAATTATCTCACCGACCGGGGCAAACATTACTGTCCATTCCTTCTTCCAGAATCGGTAACACCAGTCGGTTTCTTCGCCGTACATGAAGAACTGCTCATCCATCATGCCAACCTGTTCAATTGCTTCTCGCCTTACAAGCATAAAGCAACCCGTCACAACATCTACATTGCGCACGTCACTTCTGTCCCACCAGGTCATTTGCTCACGTCCGAAGAACCTGTTCTTCGGGAATAATTTGTATAGATAAGTGCTTGATAACAGCATATTCAATATCGAGGGAAACATGAAACACGTTCGTTGTAAGGTTCGATCCGGGTTTAATACCCGGCATCCGGTCACCGCTGCCTGCGGATTCTCATCGGCAAAGAGCACTGTATTAGCTATGGAGTTATCCAAAACAACCGTATCACTATTAAGCAGGAGCACATATCTTCCTTTAGCTACAGCCATCCCCTGGTTATTAGCAGCAGCAAAGCCCCGGTTCTCGGAATTTTCTATAAGAATTACCTGTGTGAAGTCATTCTTTACCATTCCAGCCGAACCATCGGTCGAAGCGTTATCGATGACGATAATTTCATAATCAACCTCACCTGTATGTT
Organism: uncultured Pirellulales bacterium; assembly: GCA_964530105.1. Taxonomy (GTDB): domain Bacteria; phylum Planctomycetota; class Phycisphaerae; order Sedimentisphaerales; family Anaerobacaceae; genus JAFGPJ01. The sequence continues at coordinate 670 of CAZHBL010000171.1, forward strand.
CATAAACCGAAGAAAGACAATCTCGAAGGAGCCTTTTCGTGTTCCAGTTGACTATGATGATGGATACGTCCACTTTCCAGTCACCTACCTGCCGAGATCCAATAATTCTGAAACAGTAAGTACCCGCATACCTTTGTCTGCGGCCATCGCAAGAGCCGCCCGAACGGACTCAATGACAAACTGGTTCGTATTCTCATTCTTACGATCGAAATCATGAGCTAATGACACTACCCCACCAGTCCTTTCTGCAAATTGTGCCACCCTGTGACTATCGGGCTGCTGCCTCCAGGTATCCCCTGAATCTACGGACCAATAAACAATCGGAACTTGTCTGATCAATAAATACAATAGACATATAATGTTCAACTTGCCGTTAGGCGGACGAAACGGATATTTTTTTCGCATGGTCCCCAAAGCAGCGTCAATCGCTGCCCATCCCCGTTTTATATCCGACAACGCACGAATCGGCGAGACCTTCCATCCGTGTAAATGGCCGTAACTATGAGAACAGATATCATGTCCCTGCCCTGCGATTTGTCTGACAATTGCCTCTCGGCCTGCTATATTTCTGCCAAGCAGAAAAAAGGTCGCCTTGACTTTGTCCTCGGCAAGTATGTTCAGAATTGCCGGTGTTAAACTGCTGCCAGGGCCGTCATCAAAAGTAAGTACCAGTGCCTGACGTTCTTTAGCCCTTCGCTCAAGTACCATTCGGGCCAGTCGTCCATATATCCACGGCACGCCTGCATACAAAAACAAAAGAACCGATACGCCGACAACGATTGATATAACAGCTACAATATCAGGTCACTCTCTTTCCAGCATTTACTGTTTGTCCGCTCTTGTGAGCCATTCGGCGCCAATAACGTTTGATCGATGAGTTCAAATGCGGCTTTTGCATGTAAAATCTCGTATTACTGCTCCACTCCATACTTGCCGTCCGGATTCTTCGCCCGTAACAAATGGCGCCATTGTCGTTTGATCCAGCTTAAAGAACCTATCTTTTGCACAACATACTGCAAGCCTGCATTTACGCTTTTTATAGAGCTTCGCAAGATGTTAATAATTATCGGGTACAATCTTGGCGCAAAAATGTAAACCGAGGCTTCCGGCCATGATTTTGTGCCGAATCTTTCCTTATACGCGGCATCGCCGAAACCGTAGTCCAGAGTACATATCGAAGGATCTGTGCAAAGATCTTCGATGACTTTCACCCAAAGTAATGCCCCCGGCCCAAAAGTTGTCCACTTCGGGTCATAACCCATATACTCAGGAATAAACATATCGCCAAAACAAACACCAAACTCGAAAGCACATGGAACATCATTGACATATAAAAGATAGGCGCGTAGGCAACCATTTCTTGCTGCCTGCTTCATCAGTGCTCTTGTAAGTGCATCATCAACAATCCCAACATTCAAGGTGTGTTTATATGTTAGGCTCGAAATCTTGCAAGAAGTTTCCATTACATAATCGATATCTTTCTCGTCACGATAGCACACAACTTTGACTGAACCATTACACTCCTGGGCCAACTTCCTCTCACACCGCCGCCACTCTCGCTTGTGCTTGCTGGGTACCGTTTCATAAAAACCCTCTATACTCTCAGGCACATGTGTCTGCCAATGGTCTTCTACTACAGGTAAATGATCCCGGCATAAAAAGTGGGGCATTGTCTTAGACAAACGGTACATATGTGAATCAATACGCAAATGATTCAAAAAAACAACATCCACATTTCCTCGCTTTAGAGTATCGACCAACTCCTGAATCAACATGGAACTTATCTGGTCTGAAGGTAGTCCAAGGATTCCTCCATATACAACACTCAAGCAACGAAGCGATGGCTTGAGTATCATTGTGTATCCCACCCGGCATGTGATTTGTTGCCTTTCAATACGTCCTATTACTACTGCTTTCGGATTGCCTTCATAATAGAGAACAATTACATATGGTTGAACTTCTTCTTCCAGCGACTCCACAACGGAAAGATAATGATCTATATCTGAATTAAGTGCCGGCATGGATTCACCACGTTGCATTTGCTCCCATATCGGACGGATAGCTTCGATTTCTTCGAAGTTCCTCGCGACAACTGTTTTCCATTCATCAGGAAACTGTTTGTCTGATTCTTTTCTTATCATTAATTGAGAATCTTTGAACTAAGCTTTCGTCATCTTTTTGCTTTAAACCACGAAATATCCGTTTTATTCTGCGATAAGACGAGATAAACAACTTACTTTCTAACAGCCGCCAAGCAGCAGTAGCTATCAGACACCCTCTAAAACCATAACCTGCCACCACCCTATCGATCCTGTAGCTGTCTTTAGCCCAAAATCTTTTATAGAAAGCCACTCCATGTCCAATGTCCATCGACAAGATACCACTGCTGCAAGCATCGCGTATAGCATGCATCATGAGAATTTGTCCGATTGACTCGGATGAAAAGTATTTCAATTGAAATGCTCTCCAGCCGAACAGGAGCTTTTTATGGCTGACAAAAACATATTCAAATGCCACATCAATGTCATCAATCGTCATCAACCATATATGACCAATACTAGCCTGAGCCATTACCATCAAAAGTTTTTGGTAGAATGGTTTTTGCAGCATGGCGGCACCGCGTATCTTTAACCAGCTTTGCGACTCTATCGCCGCAATACGAAGAAGAACTTCCGGAGTCACTTGCTCACCAACATAGTGTTCAACTTTCACATTTCCATTTTTAAAAAGACGTCGTTCTCTCCGATATAAATTCTGCCGCGATTTTGATGATGCGTTATTTCTGAAGTATTCATCGAAAGAGCCGCCGAGTTGGCCATGACAGCAGGTATTTCGATATACCAAGTATCGAACGTATCCTTTTGTTACCAGTTCATCGAGCAAATCATTGGTTGCCAGGTCCTCAGAGGAAAGATCCCAACTATAGTATACATCAAAAATTCTCTTCGATGTGATGATATCAGCAATATCTTTCGTAACTGATCGATAGTCCGGATCAACCAATAGTCCCAGACAAGAAGGTAGACCTGTACCTATTGGCGCGGCTATTTTTACAGTCAGACATTTTCTAACTTCCAGGGGAAACAATCCCACGAGCTTCGTTCCGCACCACGTAAGTATAAACAGCGGAGTTCCCTTTATTTTTCCTTCCTCGATATACGTGCTTATCCAGGGACGAGAGAGAAACGGCGGCGCATCAACGGCACGAGCGAACAGATCATCCCAATCTTTCCAAAACCCGGAAATACCTTCCAAGTCTCCTATAATCTGCAATTTAATATCCTGGTTTTGTTTGGATTCTATGTCGAGTCCGCATTTCATATGATCAGTGTTATCCTGTGCTTTAATTCTTGTTGACAAACACATATACTCATAGAAAGACTACAGCGGTACGCTGCGAGCCTCCGGCAAACAGACGTCACACAACCTTGTCCGCTCACTTCAGAGACAAATCGCATTCTACCTGTGCGTTTTTCGCAGGATTCTTCTGCGCCGGTACCGCTGAAGCAAATTATGAATCCCCAGCCTGGTAACCACATGCTGCGCAAACATACTTATCGCCAATGTCGATGATCAGATCAGATTTACGAATAATGGAAACGGTCACAGGGCAAAGATCAATACAGAAGCTTCGGACCATTGTCCATTTCCATAATGTTGCTTATATCTAAACTTTTGCTGTTTTTTCTTTGAGATCCCGAAAAATCCTTTTGATACGACGATACGATGTGTGAAACCACTCAATTTTAGCTATCCGCCATGCAAGATAATAAGATATAGCTATTAAATATCCCCTACATCCAAAACTCACCGCAATCCTGTACACTTCGGAGGTGTTTGTAGCCCAAAAACGTTTGTACTCAGCATCTCCATGTAAGAAATCAAAAGATACAATTCCCTCACCGCAAGCATCACGAATAACCTGCATGAGTAATATTTGCCCAATAGACAGCGACGATTCATATTTAAGCTTAAATGCCGGCCAGTAATAATGAAGCTTTCCATGGGCGATAAAAGCATAGGCAAATGCAGCATCGTCTCCGTTAATTGTCATCAGCCAAACGTAGCTGAAGCCAGCTTTAGCCATATTAGCAAGGAGCTTCTGGTAGAATGGTTGTCCAAGGACTGCGCCGCCGCGCCTTTTCATCCAGCTTTCAAGCTGAATTTCGGCAACGCGTTTGTTGATTTCCGGTGTAATCGCCTGGCCAATATAGCGTGTAACTCTTACTTCCGATGATTGAAAAAGCTTTCTCTCCTCAAAGCGTAATTTGTAGCGTCGTTTTCCTTTCGGGATTTTTCGTTTAAGGTATTCATCGAAAGAACAACCAAGCTCAATATAATGTGCGGGATCTCGAAAAACACTTCGGTAGGAATAACCTTCTTCGGCCAACCTGAGTAACAAATCATGTGTTACTGCGTCTTCCGAGTGTAAATCTGTACTACAATATACATCAAAAACTTTCTTTGATCTGATTAGAGTCGCAATATAATTTATAGCTGACTGATAATCAGGATCAATTAACAGACCCAGGTAAGAAGCCTGACCAGTGCCTATCGGCACGGAGACTTTTACACCAAGAATCTTCCGAACTGCAAGCGGAAAAAGTGCAACCAGCTTACCTTCGCACCATGCCAGAATAAATACTGCTGTTCCAAGTAACCTTCCTCCCTCGATAAACGTGCTTACCCAAGAGCGCGCCAAATATGGCGGCGCATCGACGGCACGAGCAAACAGATCGTCCCAATGCTCATCGAACTCAGAAATACATTCGGAGCCTTCTATAATCTGTAATTGAACATCCTGGTTTTGCTTAGAGTTTATTTCGCTCACCGCTTAGTTTAAGAATATATAATGAGTAATCAATTTACATTTCCGTCATCAGTCATTAACAAGGTACGAATTCAAGAAACCATCTGAGCGGGGTGATTCCGTAACAGAAAGATTCTATTGGGGATCTGCCAATTGAAATTGGGGCTACATAAGGAGCCGATCATTCCGATAGAACAGTAGACAAGTGTCGACAATTGCCCAAAGAAACTAACAGACATCCAGGCTACCGCAACGGAAAACAATAGACTTCCGAAAGCCCAACACAAAGATTTCATGGCTGGATGCTGCTGTTTCCTGTATGTAGATATAAGACCCTGGAATGCTTTTGCGAGCACTGCACAAAGAGCTATTACGCCAAGAATGCCATATCTGACACCATTGAGAATATACTCATTCGTGATATCTGTAAATCCCATGCCAAGTTGGGGGCCCCAACCGGGATCCTTAGCACCATAACCAACCATCCACCACTCGTTGAAATACTCAATAGCAAGATCAATAAGTTTAGCCCGGTGATAACCGGCACCACCCAGTGGGTTCGCCCAGGAAGCTATGACATGATAAAATGGTCTGTTACTTGCAATTCCAATAAATATGCATGAGAACACCAAAAATATGAACAACGGCTTTACAAATTTCCTATGCCTTTCCATTACCAGGCAGAAAATTACGACGATCACCATCACCCATGGACCACTGGACATGCTACTTAACGCACCGAGCAACGCTATCCCTGAAATAATATAGGCCAAGGATCGCCAGTCACCTTTTTCATTACGCAAATAAAAAATAAGCGGTAAAAACATAGCAAAACCACCGCCGAACAAAATAGCATGGCTAAACGGCCCAACAGCCCTGGCAAATCCAAAACGTCCTTCCGAAACATATCGTCCCCCCTCCCTAAACCACGGAGAAAAACGCCACAGAGGAGCAAACGGCTGCCAGCCGGTAACAGATTCAATCACACCTAATATAGCAAGAGGAATCAAGGCAACGCTGATACACTTGATAATAGATATTAGTTTCGTCCTGTCGGTCACGATAAATCGGGCAGCCAGATAAGCGCACCAAGTATCCATCAAAAAACCGCCCCGGTTTTCCAGGGTCGGTCCAACTGGCTCAACTTGAGTTATCAAATATGCTCCGACATATACAACCATGCTCAACGTAACCAATGTATCTAATCGACACCATTTAAATTTAATTCGAATCTTGTCGTCGAATAAGCACCGCAGAAGCAGCACTGCAACTACAAAACGACCCAGTAATATATCTATAGTACCTATACTCACCGCCAGATAAGCGGGATACCATAACAAACCTATAATATATGCCACAAAGGCATACTTTGGACGCATCGTAATAACCAATACAGAAAGAATGAGGGCAAATGTTAAAGTTACACCTTGCATTGTGACTCATATTCCTTAATATTGATTATAGGTTTTTTAACATCCTTGGCTTTATTTACCGTGTCCGTTTTAACTACCGGTTTCAAAGGTTTCATCCATCCACGCGACATAATCCGTTTCAATGTCCCGGCAAGCGAACGTATTTTCTCTATCAATGGAAGTCTAAGCCAGCTTCTAAGCAGAAAAAATCCTATGTACCGCGGAACCGGAACACCCGTCATACGCATCATAAACAACCGTCCCCAGAGGTGACGCCTCCTTACAAGAAGTGCCTTCTGTGACCGCGGAATTGTATCTGGTTCGACTCGTTCAAGATTGACATAACCGGCCTTTATTGCTTTCCGCAAAATCTCTTTACCTCTCTTTGTTCTTACTACAACAAGTGACCATCCCTGCTCGTTCTCTTTAAGCTCTCGATACCATGGATCTCCGCAGGATATATCAGCAAACTCTCCGGTCGAATCAGGGCATATCCGGCATCTGTATTGGCCGTAATGGCTCAGGATATTACCCCAGGACTCCTCATAACTCATTTGGCGCATCTGACCTTTATTGCCTTTAATCTTGACGGTGGTGGCACCGGGCCACCCGCAGCCGCGATATCTGAGTTCTTCCGTTTGCTCTGGTTTCACATCAAGTGAACTAAGTATCTTATAAGTACCCTCAGTAGCCGGGGTGCCCGCACAGAAAATACTAATTGCCAGACTGACCTTTTCGTCAAGTAAAGGATTAACCACCTGCGATTTACGTAGTGCGACAACATCACATGGTTTACCGATAAACACGCTCGGACTTTTAGATTCTTGTATCCATTCCAACTTCTCGCACGGCGCCGCCGGTGAGTACCGAGAACCGGTACGTCCCAGCAACTCGGCCTTGCTTTTACTGAAAACGGCAATGTTTTCCAATGGAGCTTCGGGTCTTGTACCTATATGCAGGACACCAGAAGTATGCTGCTTTTCCAAACAGAAAAGAGCCAACGCAGTCGCCACTCCGCCGGATGAGCCATTATAGCGGATTTGCGAGTCAGCGGCATAACCCTCCCACACCTCCAGAACCGGCCCCCATTCGCAGAGCAGCTCAGGCACAGACCGATTATTAAAAGATTGATGAGAAATTCCAATTCCGGGACAAACTCCAACACAGTCCCCGCACTTCAGGCATTTTGCCGAATCGACTATCGGCCGTATCCCCTGGTCGTATACATCAACCAGGATTATAGCCTGATTGGCACATGCAGCAGCACAAGCCCCACAGCCTGCACAAAGCCGCCATTCAGCAACCTGGTCAACGCACTGGATTTTTTTTGTTCTCATCATCTTCCAACGGATGCGCAAACTCTTCCATATTCTTCTGCAATTCCGTAATGTCCTTGTCCCACCATTTCGATGCCTTGATTTTTCGCTGCATCTCTTCTGAAAAACGATATTTGATGATTTTTGCAGGATTTCCAACCACAATGGCAAAATCAGGCACATCTTTTGTCACAACTGCCCCAGCTCCTATCACCGCACCATCCCCGACTCTTTTAACGCTCGGCAAGATAACAGCATTATGATAAAGACAAACATCATTGCCGATTATCAATTTCGTACGTTCTATGTCACTTTCCTTCCCGGCGTAGCCAAGACTTGAATTGAAGAAAAAAGCATGAGTTGATTTACGATCCATAGGGTGATTCCCACTGAACACCCTCGCTGTAGGATATGTCCCGCTAAAACGACCGATTTTTGTTCCGGGGGGCAACTGCCCGAGACAATAACATGGACCATTTGTGTACATGCCTATTTCCACCTGATGGTAAACCGAAAATATTCTCCTGATCGTACGAGAGTAATGTCCCCCTCCTTCGAAGCGCAAGACCTTGCCTCGAATATAGCTGCGAATCCTTACACTCTTTGTCAGGCCGTATAATCTAAATAAAAGCGGCCCAAGAAGCCAGACCTCTTGTCCTTCCTTACGAGGTCGGGATCGATCTTTTTGATCAGTCTTGTGTGACATTTCAAGCCTCCAACATATTCAATATGTTGGCCTTTATTCCCGGAATGATTTTGTTCAAATGCATCCTGATTTTGTCATGATCTTCCATCGCGGTTTTAATTGTAGACAACAGCTTGTCTTCACTGCACTGGTAAACATCAGCCACGCAATTTCCAAGCCCAACACTGTCAAACACACCCTGAAATTTCTTACTGTAAGCAATTCCAACCGCCGGTATAGACTGTGATAATGCCGCGATACAAGCGTGCATTCGTGAGCCGATAAAGAAATCACACAATCCTATGATATATTTTATCTCGTTCTGATTGTATTGTCCCTGAGTCAGGAATATCTTGCCTGTGTATTTCTCGCTTAGCTTATCGTACAGTTGCCGGCACGCATTAGGATCGTCTTCAATAGTTATGCTCGGAGCCAATACATGCGGTACCAACAGAACAAGCAGCCTCTCATCCTTCATCAGATAATCGACAATACTATATACTAATTCTCGGTAGTTGGTTTTCAAGCCAAACATATTCTCCTGCGTGTAACCCCCATTGAAAA
>CAZHBL010000172.1:0-9408 GCA_964530105.1 uncultured Pirellulales bacterium
GGAAAAATTTTAAATAATCGTGATTCCACCCCCTAACTGCGAAAGTTGGGCTAAAACAACAAACGGGGATACACCACTCGTCGATTCGATAAAATGGAATAGAAATAATGATGATGCGGCTAAATATCTCCTCGCAAATGGAGCTGATGTGCATGTTTCAAAAATTGGGAAAGAACATATATTAAATTTCGCAGTTTGTAATGGTTTAAAGGATCTGGTAGAACGACTCATTGCAAACGGTACTGATGTTACTGAGAAGGCAAGCTTCAGATACATGGTGCCTCTTTCTATAGCCCTTGATAAAGGAGATATGGAAATTGCAGAACTTCTTTTAAAAAATGGTGCCTATGTTGATATCAGGGGCTATCATGGCGAAACACCTTTGCACAAGGCGATTTTGGAAGGCGACAAGAAACTCGCCGAGTTTCTTATTGCCCATGGTGCCAACATTAACGCGAGGGATGAGATAGGCTACACTTTATTGCATAGTGCTGTTAGAGAAGGTAATACAGACCTAGCGGAATTACTTCTTAGGCTCAAAGTTGATGTCGAAGCAAAGAGTCGATCAGGGATTTCATCTTTGCATTATGCTGTAGCCGCAGGGAACAAGAACATGATAGAGCTCCTGCTGGAACATGGCGCGGACATTAATTCACACGACGGCGACGGGGATACTCCTCTGCATAGCGCAGCTCTTAAGGGCAATAAGGAAATCGTGGAACTGCTTTTGGCCAATGGTGCGGATGTCACGGCAAAAGACAACACCGGCCGGACACCTGCGGATGAGGCGGCCCGCCGGGGACATAAGGAGATAGTTGAACTACTCAACAGGTCAGGAACTAAAGAGTAACTCAATATTTGGCTGAAAAGTAATAGTCTTCTCAGACTGGTACACAGTACCGTCAGGCACAACCTACGACGGAAATCCTGTAAATCCTTTCTTCATGTTCTGTCTTAAAATCAACCGGCAGGAATTTCTTTATTGTTTCTATGTTTGTCGTCAGGTGGGTGGTCAGGTCGTTGGTTGTGAAAGAGCCTGACTTTGAAATGGCCATGTAGATCAGAAACTGGTCGGCTAAGAAACGATCTATTGCTGCGCCGACTGACAAGAAATTTCCGACCAGTTTTACAACCTCCCCTATTACTTTTTCCGATGGCTTGCCTTTCTGCCCGAATGCGGTAAAGACCGTTGTCCGAGAACCTCCATCCCCAAAGTCTTCGGCCCTTCGACTTTGCTCAGGACAGGCTTTGAGGCTGCCACCCGAGGCTGTCACCAGGCGAATCATGACACAATTGCCGGGGCCGTTGGAATCCTTTACTTCGATGTGCTCGATATTATGAAACTTCAGCTTGCTTTGGAGTAGCAGCTTTTTTTGACGCTGGGCGATGTGGGCGGGAAGTTTGGCCGTATATATCCGGGCGTGGATTTGGATATTTTCTTCCGGCTCGCAGAAGTCAATTGCCTGGTTCGGTTTTTGTTGCCGGGGCCGGATGTCGAGAGCGATTTTTCCACCGCCGGCGGGAAAGAAGCCGTGCCTGATGAGCTTGCAGTCGGCATCGAAGCCGGCGGTCTTAATTGCAGGCAGGAAGGTCTCGGCGAGAAAATCGAACGGCGGTGCCCACGGATTATGCGTTCCGCCGGTAACGGTTACGGTCGAAGGTTTGTCGGCTAAAAACAGTGCAGGCAGGATGGTTTGAATCACAAGTGTTGCCGAGCCGGCTGAGCCGATATCGAAAGAAAAATCCCCGCTGCGGATGGGGCCGGGCTGAAAGTCCAGGACCTGCGAGCCTATGGCCGCCCCTTTGCATTGTCCGCCGCAGATTTCACTCGCGGCCCGGACACAGATCAAATGCTGCTTAGCCAGACCCGGCTTGCGGCGGGCAGTGCGGATGTTTTCGATGTGCAGATTTCTGCCGGTAATGCAGGCCAAAGCCAGGCTCGTGCGAAGTATCTGCCCGCCCCCTTCACCCATGCTGCCATCTACGAAAACGGTTTCCATATCATTCCCCGGCGGTCTGAAATAGTCTTAAGCTTATTATATGCTCCGGACCTTCTGAAAAGTCCGGTTATGGCACGGGGCATTTGAGGACATACTCGACCAGCTCGTCCAGATCGGCCGTTGCGAGGCAGAGACGTGAATCGGCGGCTCCATAATATATTAGCACTTTGCCGTCTTTTATCAGCCAGCCGCATGGAAACACCACGTCATCGACGTCGCCCTCGCGCTCATAGTGCTTTTTCGGGCCAAAAATCCATTCATCCGTTCTCCGAATCACCTTCACCGGATTTTCAAGGTCCAGCAGGGCAAGGCCCAATCGATAAATCGAGCCGGAAGCCGTCGTCCTGACACCGTGATACAGAATCAGCCAGCCGGCCTTTGTCTCTAACGGCGGCGAGCACAGACCGATCTTGTTTGCGTCCCACCATCCGCCTTCCCTCGCATGGATTATCTCCTGGTGCTCGCCCCAATGTTTGAGATTGGGAGAAAATGATATCCATATATGAGCGCCAAGCATCGAGGACCTGGGCACTGGCCGATGCAGCATTGCCCAGAGGCCGTTGAACTTGACAGGGAAGAGAGCGGCATCTTTGTCCTCGGGGGGCGTAACCGGCCCCAGCCGCCTGAATGTTTTGAAATTACTCGTCAGAGCCATGGATACGAGAGGCCCGCCTCGTGAGTAGGCCGTATAACAAACCGCCCATTTGCCCATGTCCTCGATCCAGGTGATCCGCGGGTCTTCGATGCCCCATATCTCATCCGGATGTTTTTCCGGCTCCGGTTTCAAGGTCGGTGCAATATCGATTTGCCAGTTGGAGATTCCATCATCACTTCTGGCGGCGGTCAAATGCGAAATCCCCCTGAAGTCTTCGACGCGGGCGAGCAGGAGAATTTTGCCGTCGACTTGAGCGGCCGCCGCGTTGAAAACGGAATTTGCCCTGTATGGCCAACTGCTCACGGTGAGTATCGGATTGTCAGGGTGTCTTTGAAAAAGCTCATAACCTATATTCTTTTCCATTATTATCTCTCTTCAAAATTTGACCTTTTATTTGCCCTTTCTCCATGACCGAAACACATTACCAAGCCATGTTTTTCTTTCCGGAAATATTCCCTCCTCCACGAATCCGACCTCTTCGATTGTGTAGAAGGCTTTTGGATTGAACTGCTTAATCAGGTTCACGACACTGGCGACTTCACGTCTCGGGACGATCGTAAAGACAACCTGAACCTTTCCCGCCGAGCCGCGTGCGTCAACATTTGTTACACCGTAATCGGCGGACTTGAGATATTCGATTAATTCCGATGCGTCCTTGCTCGTGATGACTCTTATCAGGACCACGCCCAGCGACAGTTTCTCGGCGATCCACATTCCTATGTAGTTGCCCATAGCGAAGCCGCCGGCGTAAGCGATGTAGCAAATCGGATTGGAGAGGTTCTGCATGATCTGGCCGATTGCCAGCAGCCAGATGATGATTTCGAAAAAACCGACAAAAGGAGCGAGATATTTCAGGCCCCTGGCGACGAATATCACCCTGACCGTGCCGAGACTGACGTCGGCTACGCGGGCGATGAAAATCAGCACCGGCAGCAAAAACCATGTGAAAAATGCGGAATTCAAAAGCAGAAAATCCGACATTGTTGACTACTCCTTGTTTATATCTTTTATACTTTTTTCAGCGAGTCTCATCTTTTTACACTATAGCCTATCATGACTTAATCAGGCTCTTGCTGCTCGGAATGAGCGTTGTTAAAGCCATAATGTTACGCAGGGAAGTATTATACAAACAAAAGTCGTTGAAGTACCAGATAAAAATAGCCGGCTCGGAATTCGATATGTGATGAAGCTTATTTCAGAAATGACAGGATTTGCAGGATTTCGCCGATTATTTTGTCGCGATTCTCGTGGGTCAGCTTGAACAATTGTATGCCAGGATAATTTTTAACTTCGGAGATAAGGCTGGAGCCTTTCTGTGCCACGGTAGCTAAAACGGATTTGTCGGAGGCAAAAAGCCCACGCATAGCGGCGATAAATTTCCTGCTGAGACACTCCATTTTTCCAATCTCGTCGATAACGAACAATTCGGCGTCGCTTTGCTCGACTTCCAGAATCGGAACCACTGATTTTTGAAAGCCGGCTACGTCCACGCCGTACTTGCCCACCTTGAAATGGCTCTTAATGTCAACATGAGCGAGAATCCCCCCGGCACCATCGAGACGTTTCCAGCGAAAACCTTTGCGATTATTGCTCTCGCGAATTTCCTCGGTATAAAATCCCGCCGTGGATGTGTAGCCCAGATCGGCAATGATTTTCATTATCGCAGTAGTTTTGCCGCAGCCCGGCAGACCGGTTAATAAAATTTTAGCTGACTTTGTCGTCATATCAAAGCAGCATAAATCAATTTCTATGTTATTGTAAAGCCTTTTACTTTTCGCATGGAAATCATTCTCCTTCTTCGACGGATTCCCACCACAGGCGGGGATAATCCTGTCCTTCGAGAATCCACCAGACGTCTTCCGTGCCGTTCGTTGTCTCGCCGGCGAAGTCCCAGCCGGCGCTTAAGAACGTGCCGGCCGTCTGCATCTCTTCGCTAGTCTTGCCTTCTCCACCGTCACTGGTTGACTGACCGCTGGTTTCAGTGTCCCAGAAACAGTCTGCAATCTCTCCGTTACTTTGTCCGACTAATCCTCCGACATCCTCATCACCTGAAACTTTACCGGCAGCATAGCATCTTTCTATGCTGGATCGAACTCCACCTGCATGCCCGAACGAAATGTAGTTGCCGATCCCCACAAGTCCGCCGACTCGCTCGCTTCCATTAACATTCGCTATGGCGTAGCAGTCAGTGATTGTTCCGACATTATTCCCTACAAGCCCGCCGACATCGTCATCTCCGGCAACAGAGCCGGTGACATAGCATCTGGTGATTGTACCCGAGTTGTACAAATCACGACTATTGAATCCAACCAGCCCGCCGACGTAATCATTTCCGGAAACGCTGCCAGCCTCGACGTAACAGTTTGTAACGGCTCCTCCTTCAAGATTCCCCACCAGGCAGCCATGAAAATCGCCTCTGTCAACGTCGATATAAGAATCAATCAATCCGAGGTTTTTGATTTGACCGCCAACTATGTATCCGAAAAGTCCAACATGGGTTGCATATTCCGAAACGTATGTGAAGTTCGAGATTGCATGACCGTTGCCATCAAATGTACCGCCGAATGGATACCATTGATCTGCTATAATGAAAAAATTCATGCCGGCCAAATCAATATCATTAATTAACTGAAAATATGCAGACATTAATCTTGGATTATGGCCGATGCTGTTCAATTCATCCGCTGTTGAGATAAGGTAAGGATCATCAGGCTCACCTGCGCCGCCTGAAAAAGCAGGCAATTGAGGCAGAGGCGAAAGCTGCCACCAGAGAACCGGATATCCGCCGCCTTCAGGTTCGGCCCAGATGTCACTGGGCCCATCAGAAGCGCCGACAAAATTCCAGCCCGCATCCATAAACGTGTTCGGATTCTGCATTTCGACGGTCGTCTTGCCGGTGCCCCCGTCGCCGATTAATTGGCCGCTGGTTTCAATGTCCCAGAATGAAGTTAAGACCATAGCACCTTGACCTCTCAGGCCTACTATTCCACCTACAAATGTTATTCCTGAAACGCCGCCGATTGCATAGCAGTTGACAATTGAATCATTGATACTCCCCACAAGGCCGCCAACGTAATCAGTTCCAAAAACGCCGCCTGTTGCGTAACAGTTAATTATAAAGTCATCACTGCTTCCCACCAAGCCTCCCACACGTAAATCTCCATAGACGTCACCACCAGCCGAGCAACCGGATATCCGGCCTGAACTACGTCCGACAGTCCACCAGCGTCATTGCCGCCTCCACCGACAGTGCCCACGGCGGATGAGTTTGTGATTGCTCCGCTGCTGCTGCCCGTTAAACCACCAACATATTGGCGTCCAAAAATTTCGCCGCCGGCAGAGCAGTTGGTAATTTCTGCTGAGCCGTTGTACCCTACCAGTCCACCGACTTGCTCATTTCCGGCAACGTTACACGTCGAATAGCAATCATTAAGATTAGCACCATTGTATCCCACCAGACCGCCAATCCATTTCTTTCCCGCTACACTGCCGCCCTCAGCGTAGCAGTTTGTAATTGTTCCCGAAGAGACATAACCGGCCAGCGAACCAACACAACTTCCCATTCCGGCATTAATTTCCGGAGCAATCAGTCCCAAATCTTTTATCTGGGCGTTTTGTCCTGAAACGTACCTGAAGAGTCCTTTGTAATCTCCATTCGATGAAATGTAGCTGAAGTTTGAGATAGTGTGGCCGTTGCCGTCAAAGACACCGGTAAAAGCGTTTCTGTTGCCGATCCCGATGAGATTGAAATCGGTTCCCGTATAGCCGCTCAAGTCGATATCAACCATTAACTTGAAGTGCTTGTCCCAGTCGTTGGGTTCGGTACCTATGGTGTTCATTTGTTCAGGCGTGTAGATCAGGTATGGATTGTTGGGCTCTCCTATACCGCCTCCGTATTTGGCGTGAAGGCCCAAGGGTGAGATGCTGGCCTCGGCTGTGCCGCCATAGGCACCCATATTTATTCTTCCGCCGTTAGGGAATGGTTCAAAGGCAACGGGACTGTTCGGATCGCCGGCATCGATACAGGGACTTGAGACATCATCGGTCACCCAGCTTTGACTATTCGGATCCCATCTGCCGGCCTGAGATTTCAAATGATAGTCACCTTCTACCCAGAAATCATCGTTTGGATCATCCACAGTGCCATTGGGATCCCAATAACCCGTTTGGGCAAAAAATGGATCAAGGTCGATGTTTCCTTCTCCGGGCCAGCCGCCCTGGATGTTACAGTAGGTTACTAACGACTTTATCAGCCATGAGCGTCCCGGCCTGAAGATGGGGTCTGCGCCCCTTAAGATACAGTTTGTGAAAACATTGTCCTGCGGAGCACCATGGCCTCCAGACGCCTGGAATGTGTGTCCATCAGGTGAACGATTGTTGACGACAGTGCAGTTTGTGCACAATAGCGTACCGAGACACTGTGCTACAGCGACGTGCTCCATTGCTTTGTTACCCTCGAAGATGCAGTTTTCGCATGTCAGTGTTTCGCGACCATCGATGGCGCCGCCTCTGTAGTACGCCACATTGCCTGTAAAGCAACAGCCTCTCAATGCCGTCAAATTCCCCTGAATAGCTCCCCCGTAAGCGGCATTGTTGTTTCTGAACAGGCAATCGACAGCAACGGCATGATTTCCAGACATGATGCTGATCAGTATGGCCCCACCCCTGTTGTTGGAGTACATTGTTGAGTAAGGCGGCAAGGCCATATTGCCTGCGAATATGCAACCGTTCAATTGAATATTGCCGTTGACATGGCATAGACCGCCTCCGTCACCTTCCGCCCGGTTCTCTTCGAATATGCAGTCAGACAATGATATATCCGCAAAACCACTATGTATTGCCCCACCGTCAACAGATAGATTCGCAACAAATTCGCAATTCGAAAGTAACAGATCGCCCATTTCGATGGACAATGCACCTCCATTTCTTTCTGACGCATTCATCAGAAATTTGCAGTTGAAGATTTTCGGATAGCTCCGGATTTCGGGATTGCCGCGAGGAATAAAAACCGCCCCGTCATCCAAGCCCCAGTTGTGGACAAATGAACAGTTCCGGACGGTCGGGCTGCCATCGTGAATTTGCAGACCGCCGCCGCCATCAAACGCATGGCCACTCCGGATGATGAATCCATCCAATATGCACGAGTCCACTTGCTCAATCGTGACTACGTGAAGGCTATTATCGGCGCGGCTCAGAGCATTCGCCAATTCTTGAGCATTCTGAAAATCAGGATCATCGCCATTACAGTCGCCGCTCAGGATAGTCTCATATGCCTTGATATCATGTGCATTAGGATCTGGTTCGCCAAAACCTGCGTATCCACCCATGAGAGCTACACCATTTATGAGTTGAAATGTAGCTGTACGGTCACCGAGTGCAATCCCAGATCCCTTATCCGGCGTGTAAACACCCTGAGCCACACGGATTTCGTCCCGGGCCAGGGCCATTGCAATTGCATCTTGGGGGTCAGAGAACGCATCGATCCAGGACGAGCCGTCGTTAGCACCGACGGCGTCATCATCGACGTAAATGATCCGTCCTGCTGCGGTTGAGTGTATCGCCCCTATTAGAAACAGCACACACAGCAGCCATTTTAAGTGATTTGCTTTACCTCTCATTTTCCTGTCCCTTCAATAAAAGTGATAAATATATAATGACGCTACGGCCTACATAGCCGCAGCATATTTCGCACTGCGGCGAATTGTCAGTTCATATAAATTCTAAATAGACGTCGTATTTTAATAATCGCGTACGATGACCGCATCTTTACCTACGAGATAGCGGTCTGAGCCTGTGATATTCAGGTTATAGACATTGCCTACATAAGGCATCGGTCTTTTGGTTACGCTTATAATCCCGATTGAACCTTTTGACGTTTTCAGCTTTATCCCTGATTTTAGATTCTTCAAAGATATCCATTGCCCTGATTCCGTTAGAAAGTAATGGTTCTCAGCTACACTGATACAATTTCCGCTCTCAAGCAGAACATCATAACACGCGAAAGTTCCGTTGTGCTCCTGTACTTCCTGGATTGTGCCGGGGTTGTTTATACCGCAGGTAATTTGTCCCGCAGCCGCCTTCGATATTGGAACAAGCGTACCATTCACCCAGACACCGGTTTCAGCAGTGAAACAAGTCCTGCCTTTCGGCGGCCTTGCAGTTGTAAATGTCCAAATGTCGCCCGTAGTCCTATTGCCCTCGCTATCGACTTCATCGATGCGCCAGTAGTAAGTGACGTCATAATCCAATCTGTCGAGTATTATTTCGTTCATGTCCTGCTGAATTGATACAGGCAACATTTCATTAATGTTGGGCCCGAAGTAAACATTATGCGCGACGGCTTTGACGCCGACGGTCCAGCTTAACGTGACGTTTCTATCGACATGGTCAGCCCCGTCTGCAGGGCTGGGATTGGAAGCCTGGCCGGGCAAACGTGGCAGTAACCGTGGTGACAGGCTGGCTTCCGGCGTGCCGCCATAGGCGCCTATATTGATTCTGTCGCCGTTGGGAAAACGCTCAAGACAAACGGGCTCGTCCGGGCTGCCCGCATCAATACAAGGGCTGCTTACATTATCAACAATCCAATTACCGCTGATTGAATCCCATCGTCCACCCTGAGATTTCAGATGGAAATCATATTTCTCAGGATCAGCAAACAATGGTTCAATATCGATATTACCTTCTCCGGACCAGCTATTTTGCATGTTACTATAACTGACCTCTACGCTACCACCTGCGGCGCCTCTGGTGGCT
>CAZHBL010000173.1:0-9405 GCA_964530105.1 uncultured Pirellulales bacterium
TCAACGAACCGAATCACGGGAGCCTTATTTGCGGCATCTTCACCGATGGTATCCGATTCCGCGATGTCTTCTAAAAGGACGTCATCATCCTTCTTGCTTTCGTCGCCGACTTCGATCTCCACCAGATTACGAAGCTCCTGTTCTTCCAAATCAGAGCCGTGATAAATCATCTCTATCGCCCGGCGAATTTCCCTGGCCGAGCTGATGGCCAGCTTAATCTGACGCTTCAACTTCAGCGTGACGGTATCTATCGCGACAACATTGAGCGGATCAGACATCACAACAATAATGTTTTTATTATCGTCCTCGTCGACAGCCACGAGACAAAATCGCTTGGCGATGCTCTCCGGCAGCATTCGAGCGATGTCTATGTCGATCTTGTCCAGTTTGTGGGCGTCGTCGAAGTGGATGTATTCCATCGAGAAATGTTCCGCCAGGGCGGCTGTGACGTCCTTGTCATTAAGCTTTTTAAGCTGCAACAAAACCTCGCCGAATCGACCGCCTTGCTCACGCTGTATGTCAAGCACTTCCTGTAGCTCGTCTCGGCTTAACATACCTTTGGCGACAAGCAGCTCGCCGAATAGAAGACCGGCCTCGGCTTCAGCAACATTAGATATAGTTTGTAAAGAATCCATCCGGTTACAATCAAATCATTTATATTAAATACTTCGTGTTTGTCCGCTTTTTGTCTCTATTGACCGAAAACTACAAAACAATCATGGGTGGACTCCGCCCTGCTTAAGAAAGGGTAGGGAACCAAAATATGCGGTTGTTCTACTCACTCTCTTCTCCCGGTCATAACATTCTATGACTCACTGTTTAAAATATACTGCAAAAAAAACAAAATCCAAAAAATCACAGTGGTTTTAGTTTCGGACAATTGGCGGTGAGAACTTAAGGAAATCTTGTTGATCCTTGCGTAAAACATGCTGGAGCGACGAATTTGCTGATTTCGTATACCATCTGATAATTTATGGGACGCTTTACGAATTTATATCGGGCAGGTGAAAATACTTGACGAAATGCAGGAAAATGCTAATATTAATCTTAATTAAAACGCGGTTCTGTTAAACAGTATTCAAAGATAAACGCTGCGGATGTGGCGGAATTGGCAGACGCGCAGGCTTCAGGTGCCTGTGGGCTTTAGCCCGTGGAGGTTCGACTCCTCTCATCCGCATTAGAGCCCATGTAATCGGCAGGAGCGGTCTTTTTATGTCAAAATCCACGGATGAAGGAACGATTTAAGACGGTCTTGTATTGTCCTTGAATGGTTTTTTAATGCACTTATGTAGTAATCAGGTCGTTTAGAGACAACCATCCATACTTGTCCAAGTAATTGTGACAAACTTTTTTGAGTCAACTCGTAATCAAGTTCTGCATTGGATAACGTCGCATCTCGGTTCTCAGCAGGGGTTTTAGAACCATCGTCAAGCCGACGCCACAAATCGACTCGAATGTAGCGCAGCTTTTCCCAGCGTTGCTTGATTTGCGCTACTTGTTCTTCAGACATCGGTTTTAGATAAGCAGGCATTAGCGGCGCTTCAATATTATGATAACATTTACTGAGATCATTTTTCTTAGCATTCTGCACAGCATTTGGATCAAGAAATGGAAATTGTTTCAATAGCGAGTCTGCAGCGTAGTTCCATAGATCTTTATATTGATTGCATAATTTCTGCCGTTCATTCTCCATTGGAAACTCAGTGTTCATCAGATGCTCTACGTACCAGCGAATCTGTGTTCGATGCACCTCAAACAAAGACCTTTCGTCAGTCTTCTTAAATCCATCCCAGTAAGGAACAAAACCATTGTGAAGAATCTCCAAACGTTTGGTATAATGAGCAGCATTATGATGCAACTCAACTGCTTTGCGGATAGTCTCAATATATTCTTTCTTCCATTCATAGGGCCACGGTGCAGGGGAGCTATCAATGCAGTCCCTAATTGACTCGATGGTCTGTTCCATTTGGCTGGGCTTCCCGGACTCTGCTACACTGGATACTATGCAGGGGAATAATGTAATGATGAGTAATCTACGCAGAACCATAGGCATGAATTGCATTTAAATAATCCTTTAAATTTAACGAGCGCAGTCCTTCAGCGCCGAGAACTCAACTACTTTTTCTCACCTACTCGCTTTGGCTGGTCAATATCCCGCCGGCCATAGCATTTTCTCTGCTATGGCACAATATCTAACGTATAACCAAGCCTGCCCCAGGTTGCCTTTTGCAGCCTTTGCAGGTCATACAATCCGTCCATAGTCTGCGGCTCGTAGTCGCCGTCCTCCAGCACTTCACCGAATAACTTGCCCTTCGGAACTAGCTTACGTGGCATCAGAACTGTTTCGTGCCCCTTCCATTTCCAGTACTCAGCATGACCGTCCGCCATCGATAGCGTAGTACC
The DNA here is from genome assembly GCA_964530105.1 of uncultured Pirellulales bacterium. GTDB lineage: Bacteria > Planctomycetota > Phycisphaerae > Sedimentisphaerales > Anaerobacaceae > JAFGPJ01. Next base: position 2,404 of record CAZHBL010000173.1, read on the forward strand.
TCCACTATGTTGTATAGGGGGAGGACTATGCACTCTCCACTTTGGATAAAGATAATAAACATAGAAATCATTACCAACTGGCGTTTCGCCAAAATCTATAAAAACCGCACGCTGAGATGCACCGGGACTTACGATCTCTGTGAGATTGGTTAATAGCAACGTCGTACTGCCGACGCGTTTGCCGATAACCTGAAACCCGCCCGCCTGAGTTTTCTGTGAAGTAACGCCTTTGACATCAGAAGCACCATTTGCAGAGATAAGTGTACTGTAGGTTAGTGCATGGCCTTCCCGTCCGCGCGGGCATCTATATACATCGATATTCTTGAGCCAGGGCCACAAAGCGCCTTTTCTCGGATCCTCAATCAACGCTGCACGGCTCTCTGGCCATTGGAATGCCTCGCGCACCCAGCCTTCTAAGACGATAGAGTTGTCTGTTAGCCAGCTTACACCCATGGCCGACCCCATGACAAGCTTGCCTTCGTGCTCGTCAGCGTAAGCGAGCCATGCCAACGTGAGCTGCTTGAGATTGCTCATGCAGACCACACGGTGTGCGCATTCCTTAGCACTGCGCAGCACAGGGATGAGAATAGCCATTAACAATGATATAACAGCGATGACCACAAGTAATTCAATTAGTGTAAAGGCTTTTCGATTTACTATTGACGATTTAATATTGACTATTTTTACTTTACGCTGGCCCATTTGTCCGCTTCCCAACGTACCAACTATTGTATGCGCATAAAAACTCTTTCTTTCATCCCTAACTTTATCCGCCACAGGTGTATTAATCCCGCCGTGTGTTATTCCCTTCCGCTTATCTCAATGTTGCCGGTCTTACGGCGTTTCTAACGGCTAAATGCCAGCGAGCAATAACAAAGCCTTTCCAAGCCGACTTAGCCGCTGAAAAATTATTGCTCTCTATTATTATAATACCATGAATGACTCGAAAAAGGGACGCGCTTTTTTTATCTTTTTAAATTTTTTACGTGATCGCTGTTTTCAGGCTGATTTTAGCCATTTTTATCAGTAAAAAATTTGGCCAAAAGCTCTATAAGCCGCTTTCTCCCACGTTTCAGGCGTTTTTTACGAGCTTCATTAGAACAACCGTCATCCCCTGTTACCTTTTGAAAGTCGATATCCTGGCACTGAAAGGCATCCAGTTCTTGCATCTGTTTCGGAGTTAATTTGGTTTTTTTCTTTTCAAAAGCTTCGGTTAGCTCCTTGATGTATAATTTGGCTTCCGGCTGGGACAGGCCGCTGTATTTACCTTCATCTGAGACTTGCCGTCTTTTCAATCCTTTCCTGTCAATTTTGTGAGACTTGCATATCTCATCGTACAAGGTGTTTCTGGCAATACTGTATAAATATGCTTCTAACGAGGAACCTAAGCGGTAACTCTTACGACGCTGCCAAAGGCGGATGAAGACTTCCTGAACTAAATCCTCGGCTGAGTCGAGATTCACGCCCCATTTAACAAAAAATTGCATCATAAGCGGAGCAAGCCTTTCGTGTAAGCACATAAATGCCTCTTTATTGCCATCGGCTGCCTCTTGCATCAACCTTGCGTTCTCATTGTGCGGCTTTTCAGGGCTTTTATCCATCTTGGCCCCCTTTTTCTATGGCGGAAAATACGAATATACTTCTTCCATTAATAAAACAGCGTTTCTCGAAGGCAAAATGTTGATAACAAAATTGAAAATTCGTGAAAAAAAGTGGATTTTTTATATTTCGCTGGGAAAAAGGCTGTTTTTAACAGAAAAAGTAAGTTTTTAACCACGAAGAACACGAAGATTCACAAAATTTTTTAATATATTTAATTATCTTATGTTATTTTTCTCTAAGTCTTCTGTGCCCTCTGTGGCCCAAAAAAATCAGCGTAAATCTGCGTTCACTTGTGCCTTAGGTATCCGCGGTTAAATAAAACGATTATCGATTGTTAATTTGTTCTCTCCGTCCTTATAGGACATCTTCAATTCTTTTTATTGGGAGCAGAAAATCCGCGTTTTTAGGCTGATATGGCTACTTGGCTTAACTATCTTAACGAAAATTTTACAAAAAGGTCGATAATGGTTATAATGAAACACGAAATTCAATCAGTATTGACTTTTCTTATATTTGGATGGAGTTAATTCCTTTTTTAGCGGCGTTATGATTGAAATTTTCCAAAACTTCGAACAGATGACGGGTCGGTTCAGCACCTCGATCCTGATCAGCTCAGGAGTGGTGCTGCTGCTATTGGGATTGTGTATATGGCTCAGCGGACTGGCCCTTAGAAAAATCTTAATCTCTATAGCCGGCCTGGCCGGCGGGATTGTGGTCGGACTCTTTGTCGTAGGACGAAATATTTTCTCCACTTCGTTCCTGGCAGCTCTTGCCTCGCTCTTTGCCCTGATATTCCAAAAGGTATTGTGCGTACTGCTGGCGTCGGCATTGGCGGCAGCGATTGCTTTTACCATTCTTGCCGAGCCGTACTTCAAACAAGCAGAAACCACCGAAGTCCAGAGCGAAATGTTGGATCAAACCACAAAAGCCGGCCTTGGCGAAACATTGCAAGAGTTGAAAACATTCGGACTCGATGCCGGCGAAAAAATAAAACAGGCCGGCACAAAAATCCCCGTACACATATGGGCAATAATCGCCGCACCGGCGGTGATTATTCTCGTCTGTGGCGTGCTTCTCTGGCGTTGTACCACGGCTTTGTTCTTTTCGGTCACCGGAATAATGGTCGTCTTTCTCGGGATGATTTTACTGCTTTCGTACAAAGGGACCGAACCAGTCAGCCATATTCGCAGCAAGCCGTTCATCTTTGCCGCTGTTTTTCTCGCGATGGCCGCTTTCGGCACGATTGTCCAGCTACTACTTTGCAAAGGCTCAAAAAAGGAAAAGATAACAAAAATAAAGCCCGGCAAAGGCAACAAGAAGGACAAGAAAGAGCCTGAAAAAATCGTAGAACGTGACTGGCGTTCGGCGTAAAAACAAAAAGATAGATCAAGGAGCCGAATCATGGATTACGTAACAATCCTTGCACAGACCGCTACGGAGACGTCAGAAGAAGCAGTCGTGCCGATAAACGTGTTCTGGGAACAAATAACTTCGCTTAGCTTGCTCGAAGCGTTGACATTTATCTCTTTCGGCGTGGTTTGCCTGTTCTACGGCTGGCGCGTCTTCAAGGTCCTGGTCGTAATCAACTTCGCATTGCTGGGCATGATGATGGGAATGGCAATCACCGAGAAAATCGTCGGTTTGAACAACCAGTTCGTCGGCGGAATCGTAGGCATGATAACATTGGCGATCCTCTCCGTGCCGCTGATGCGATGGTCCGTTTGTTTATTAGGTGCCGCTGCGGGCGGAATACTCACATCGGGAATATGGTACGCCTGCGGCCTGACCGAACAGTACATCTGGGCCGGCGGGCTTATCGGGATTATTGCCGGCGGCATGATCTCCTTTATCATTTTCAAAGCCGCCGTAATACTCTTTTCCAGCCTGTGGGGCAGCGGTTTGGTAGTCGTTGGTTCCCTGGCGCTTTTATACCTTTATCCGAGAACCTCCGCCAAGGTCGAAGATATGGTATTCTCACTCAAATGGTTTTTACCTGTTATGATTTCCGCCCCAACCGCAATAGGCTTCGTCCTCCAGCACAAATTCCTGAAAACATCAAAAGACTATAACCTGTAACCATAACAGATAAGCCCAAAAATGTACTGTATCCTAATTTCTCATCCAGGCTTTCCTGCCTCTATTATCATCGGGGCCATTGTTCTACTGCGATCAAGAATTGTCTTCTAGTTGATATAGTTCTGCTCTCAATCGTGGCAGTGCTTGCGGATATTTCTTCTTGATAAACTCAATCAGTTTCTCTCTAACTTCACAGCGCAGAGCCCAAGCCGTTGAGGCGTCTGCAGCACTCATAAGAGCCCGAAGCTCCATCGTACGGTCTGATGTGTTCGTAACCTGCAACACACAGACTTTGCCGTCCCAGTGCTCTGATTTTTTTAGAATGTCGTGAAGCTCCTCTCTGACCGCGTCAATAGGCACGGTATAGTCGGCATACAAAAAAACGGTGCCAAGTATATCCGCGGAGGTTCGTGTCCAGTTTTGAAAAGGACTTTCGATGAAGTACGTTATGGGCACTATTAAGCGTCTAAGATCCCATATCTTAACAACGACGTAGGTCAGCGTTATCTCTTCGATGCGCCCCCACTCGTTTTCAACTATTACGACGTCGTCAATTCGGATAGGCTGGGTGATGGCTATCTGAAGGCCTGCAATGAACGTCGCGATTGTCCGCTGCGCAGCCATTCCCACAATAATGCCGATCAACCCGGCTGAGGCCAAAATTGTTGTCCCGAGCTGCCGTACCTTGTCAAATGTCATCAGGATTGTCCCAAAAGCGAGAATGCCCACAATAATGATCGCGATGCGCTTCAACACTTTGAATTGCGTATGGATCTTTCGTGCCTTTAGATTGTCCCTGGCGCCTACGTCAAAACGGCCCGTAACGTAATCTTCCAGGGCATAGGTCATTCGGATCAGAAACCACGCAACAAGAGCTATCAAGAGCAAGGCAATCGCCTGCCCGGCCACTTCGGGAACCTGCGATTTTATATTAGGGAGTTTGCCGACCATACGCACTATGAGAAGGATGACTATCCACTGGAACGGCCTATAACAGTGGTTCACGAGTGCGTTGTCGAAGGTCACCTTTGTGTGTTTGGTCAAGTGTCGGGCTATCCAGAACACTATGAAGTGCCCAGCTATTCCAACAAGCAGCGCTATTCCATACAGCCAGACCAATGGGTGTAAATTGCCTATATCTGCTAACATTTTGTCCATCTCGAATCTCCCTGGCCAACGACACAGCAATGCAATCTCAGCAAAGCTTGGAAACATTAATTACGATGAACCTCGGTGTTTTCGAAAAACTGCATAGTTTTACAGATCCAGATTTACCGGCTCATTATCGAATTCAGCATATACAGGTAGTCTGAGAGCAACCGTGTAATCAGAAACTCTCTTCTGACCTTCTCTTTTGCCTTATCTCCAACAGCCTTAGCCTCAGTAGGGTTCCGTAAAATATGTACGATTCGCTCCGCAAATCCCTCGTTGTCCTGAGGCTCCACCAGGAAACCGCTCTGACCATCATCAATCTGATACGGTATTCCGCCTATATTCGAGGCAACAACAGGCGTGCCCTTCCATAAAGCCTCAGTCACGCAAAGGCAGAAGCCCTCTCTTATGGATTTCTGTATTATCACGTTGGAGAATCTTTGAATCGAATTAACTAATGTTTCATTATTACCCACGACGAAAACAATGTCTCCGGTGTTGACGAGTTTGTTTGCCTTGCGATAAACCTTTCTGTACATCTGCAGACCTTCGGGATCGTCACTAGCAACATTGTAGCAAAAGACGAGCCTGCAATCGACCTTTTCCTTGACCATTTTGAACACGTCTATCACGCCCTCCGGATCTTTCCATGGATCAAGCCTGGATACCTGGGTAATAACAGGCTTGTCGGTTGGGATGCCTGACTTCTTTATGTGCTCAAACATCGTCTTCTCGGAAATATCCTTGTTTTTCTCACTAAGCGGGTTGATTGCGGGGAACATCAGCCGCTGGTCAACCGGCAGGTCTTCTTTGAAGTACTTCTCGCTTGACATTACTACTTGGTCATACTTTAATAGAAATCCTTTTAGAAAGTCCCACAATTCATCGTGCGGTTTGGTCAGGTCTATGTGGCATCGCCATATCCACGGCTGGTGCTTTCTGTAAGCTCTTATCATTGAGAGCGGCTGCGGGTCATGGACTATTACGCAGTCATGCTGAAGGTGCGTGAACCTCGAGAAGTTGTCATTCACTTGCAGATATGTCCGCTTGTTCTTTTCAGACAGATTCAACTTAGCCCCCTGAAGGGCGTTGTGGAAACTCTTCGTAATCTCGAAGAACTCCTGACTTCCATGCAATATTCTCCAGCCGGCATTTATGCCGACGTCATTCATCAACTGCACAAGAGAATAGAGGATTTCGGCAACTCCACCTCCCTGGTATGTAGCGTTAATGTGAACAATGTGTTTGCCGTAGAGCCTCTTGGCCCTGCTGTAAATCTCGGCTAATTTTTTATCCGGTACAATATGTCGGAAATCTTCAAGGCGTATCATTCAAATCTCCTGATAGTCTCTTAAGTAATATTCTGATATCTTTTACGCTGTCGACGTTGAACCTTGCCTTTGATGCGGCAAATCCGACTTTTATGGAGTATGCCTCCTCAGGCAGGATGCTAAACATCTCTTCATCCGTATAATCATCACCTGCTGCCAAAATAAAATCCCAGTCTCGTTCAGCCGTCCAGTGTTCCGCAGCCCGGCCTTTGCTCACAACCTGGCTTTTAACCTCCAGTATCTTGTTACCCTCAAACACACCGACATCCAGGTTTTCTGTCAGGTTCACAAGAACGGCTCTTAGTTCCTGTCCCCTGACGTAGGCAAACTCAGGATCAGCTCTGCGGTAGTGCCATACTAATGAGAAATCTTTCTCTTCGACTGTCGATCCCGGGGTCCGATCTGTGTGAAGTTCCAGGATAGGCCTGATCGTATCTTTCCAATTCATGTCGAGCGGCACTCGGCTCTGCCACTCCCGGTTTTCGAGTTTAATCCAACCCCCATGCTCGGCAACCAATGCTATCCCGATGCGACCCAGCCAGTCCTCAAGAGTGGTCTTATCACGCCCGCTAATGATCACCACTGTGTTTTTCGGATCTCTTGACAAACACTTCAGCAGATCAATGATTTCATCATCCGGCCCGGCCTCTGCAGGTTTGCCCTTGAAACCCACGAGCGTGCCGTCGTAATCAAGCAGAAACAATCGTTTGTTACTCTTGCGACAATCCTCAGCCAACTTCTCTGTCATTGAATTTGTAAGTCGTTTGGCCGACATCTGCTGCTGGGTATTTTTGATGTCCGATAGAGCACTCAGAAAATCATGACTCCAGCGCGAGACGCT
>CAZHBL010000174.1:0-9395 GCA_964530105.1 uncultured Pirellulales bacterium
ACTACGTTATTATTGGCCCATCTGGTTCGCCGAGAATGTCGACCATGCTCTCTCACAGGGACAAATGGTCGATGTTTGCAGCAAGGGGGCAGCATTTACCTGTTATACACAGGATGGCTGTCCCTATCCAGGACAGCACATAACCGCCCGTTTCAGCGTGCCTCGATATGGCCCCGATGATTCGTTCGATATGGCCAGCTTCACGCGTTGGGGCTATGTTTGCCGGGTGGATAACGTCAACAGCTTTATACGCCGGGTTGCCGTTCAGTTCGCCGAACCGCTGCCCTTTAAGCCCGGCGAACAAACCGGCAGCGAATCCGAAGCAGATCAAATGCTCGAACCGGCAATTGCATAAACGCATAAGACCTGATCTGCGATTAATAATCAATACTTTGTTATTGATGAGATGTTCGTCCACCTTCTGCCTTCTGTTAAAAGCTGTCTAGAACCTGCTGCATTTTTTGCCGGTATTCTATAAATGCGTTTCTGCCTTCTTCGGTAAGACGTAAAAGCGTTCGCGGGATTTTCTCCACAAACTCCTTCTTAATCTCCACATAGCCGACAGCTTCCAGCTTGCTCAGGTGCGAGGACAGATTCCCCCGCGTCAGTTTAGTCTGGTTCATCAGGAAAAGAAAGTCGGCACTTTCCACCACGGACAGGGTGGCCACGAGCAGCAGCCTGGCCGGCTCGTGAATCACCCGATCGATCTCTGCAAGCGGCTGTAGATTGTCTTTGTCAATTTCCTGTTTTGCCATCCAAGACCTCCTGTCCGGGCTTCGGGTGTTTACGTAAAAACATTACAAACTGTACCAATCCGAAGGGAATGAGCAGACCTCCCATCACGGCGAAGTACAGCAAAGTTCCGGTCTCGATGAGTTCAAAATCGAACACGGATAAAGCTATACCGCTCAAAAATGACCAGCCGGCGAATATATAATACCGGGCTGCCCCGGATTTAGATGCCAGAGAGCTGAACATCCCCGCCAAAACCGTTCCGCCCCAGAACGGGCACCATCTCAGCCAGAGATTGAAATCCCGTACATCGCTGAAAAAGAAGAAGACAACGGCCATCAGTGCAATCACGACTAGCGTCACGAGAAGGATGCCGGTTATGACCGACTTCGGTTTGTCCGGAATGAGTTTAACATAACCGATTCGAGGATGGGTGAACCGTCTCCTCATCAGGGCCAGCAGCGGACCAAACAGAAAAACCGGAAGGGCCAGCATGAATATCAACAAACGCGAGAACAATCGTGTGGATATGGCCAGCATGCAAACGCCCATGACCAGCTCCATCAGCCCATCCTGCTGAGACTGTCTGAATGTCTTCTGCTCGATATTCTTAAGGTCGATTTCCTGTGCCATGATTAAATACCTCAAAATTGCTCAATTTGTTACACATACCAGTTTGCAAAACAAACTAATTTACAATATAGACGCATCAAAGTCAAGTTTGTTGCAAAATTTTTTCATAAAATATGAAGTTTTTTTATAATCCCTTTGTTTTCAGGCAGTTACGGGTGTTGTTTTTTGCTTTTTTAAAGGAATCTTTGGTTTTTTCCAATCAGTATCAACCGCCGTACCTGCTAACTTTGTGAATTGTGCTTGATTCAAACGTTTATATATAAGAAGGTATGCAGATGACGGCACAAACTTTGTACGAAATATCGAGCATTTAACAAATGGAAAGGGATGGCTATGCAGTGTCATGAAGTCGATTACGAGATCCTTGGGGATGATATGCAGATTGTTGAGATCGAGCTGGACCCGGGTGAAACGGTTGTTGCCGAAGCCGGAGCGATGAATTATATGCACGATGGAATAACATTCGAAGCCAAGATGGGCGACGGCTCCGCTCCTGGCGAAGGAATCATGGGCAAGCTGCTCAGCGCCGGAAAACGAGTATTGACTGGTGAATCGATTTTTATAACACATTTCACCAACAACAGCTCGGGCAAAAAACGCGTTTCGTTCGCCGCTCCTTATCCTGGGCAGATCATCCCTATCGATATGCAAAAGCATGGAGGCACGCTTATATGCCAGAAAGATGCCTTTCTCTGTGCAGCCATGGGCACAAAAATCAGTATCGCGTTTACCAAGCGGCTCGGAGCCGGCTTCTTCGGCGGCGAGGGCTTCATCCTCCAGAAGCTTCAGGGCGATGGAATGGCGTTTGTGCACGCCGGCGGAACCGTTATTCCTATGGATTTGAACGGTCAAACGATCCGCGTGGACACCGGCTGTATCGTCGCCTTCACGAGCGGCATCGATTATTCCATCGAGCGGGCCGGTAATCTGAAGTCTATGTTCTTCGGCGGCGAAGGATTATTTCTCGCTACCCTGCGGGGAACCGGCAAAGTCTATCTCCAGAGCCTGCCCTTCTCAAGGATGTGCAACCGAATCCTTGCCCACGCGCCAAGAGCAGGCGGCTCCCGAAAAGGCGAAGGCTCCGTCCTCGGCGGATTAGGCGACCTAATCGGCGGCAGCTGAGCCAGAATTTAATGTAAGAAACATAAGAACTCCGTTATCGAGTTCTGTATATATGCTTTGTCTTGCTATTAAAAATGCTAATATCCCTATGGCTTTTTGAGCCGTTGATTAGTATAATAATTGTATGCAGTATAAATTCACTGATTATTTTGAGAAAGAGGTACTCAGGAAACGTCCCTATATAAAAAAAGAGTGGTGCATACAAGTGTTGGAAAATCCACTCCATGTCGAAAAACAGGAGGGTAACCGATATAGATTTTGGGGTATTATTGAAAATTTAGAAGGAAGGGTACTGCGTGTAGTAACTCTTGAAGATAAAGTTACAATACATAATGCCTTTCCAGATAGGGGATACAAGAGATGAAACTAAACTATTATCCGGAAACAGATTCACTATATATCGACCTTGCCGAACGCTCGAGCGTCGAGAGTAGGGAAGTATCTGAGGGCGTCGTTCTCGACTACGATTCGGAAGGTAATCTTGTCGGCATCGACATCGACAATGCCGGCAAGAAACTTGAACTAAGAACACTTGTGCTCAGCAAGCTGCCAACTGAAATACAGAGCCTTTCGGCATAGATGTTAGATGTAGTAACGATCCGATGGTTCTACCTTCAGCGGAATAGGTGACATAATCGGCGGAAGCTAACAGGAAGGATACTTATGTAATGATCGGCAGCCATCGCAAAAAAAACTGGCCAGATTCCCACATATATCAGTTCTATCTTCAAAATACTGATACAGTATAAGTCGCAAATGGCAAGACTCTTTTAACATAGTGTAAATGTGAGGCAAATATGACAGCCTTTATGGATGACTTCGATGTATATAGAAGCAAGTTACGATTACCCCGTGCGGCACTCAATGATTTACAGACGTTACTGATTCCGGAAACCGCCGCGAGCAACAGATTGCTTTGCCTTAGCGTAATTCTCGTTGACTCATCGGTAAACCTCCGTGAGCTTGCCGCCTATCTTAGTTTTATCGATTACATATAAGGTAGACTCAGCCCTCAAGGAATTTTCGCATATTCACATCAACGGGAACGGCAATTGAATGTCCATGAGTTTAGACATAGTTCTGTGGAACTGGAATTCGTCGAAGTTATCAGTAATACACGGCATATACAAGCACTCTTGCTCACTTTTCTTATACTATAAGTACCTCCCAGGCATTGTAGAGAGTCTGTCTGCTGCATACAAGAACTATGAGGAAGGGCGGTTACTACGCGTGCGTCGGAAGATGTTACGAGGCCAAATAAGCAATGATCCCGATGTGGAAATGCTTTCAAAATCTCGAAAGGATCAGCTGACATTAGTGATTGACGAACTGTTGGTTAGGGCTCGGCGCATTCTACCCAAGGCGTCTCGCTTCTCGAGAACCTATGTTCGCAAAATAAGCATTCGGATTATGCCGAGCCCAGAAAGTAAGCCAGATGAAAAGAAAGTAAAAAATAACCACGACGAATAGATCCTTGTAGTCCTTCCTACATACCTCGAATTATTTTACGACGAAGGGTGATAGCTCACGGAGCTGGTTTACTATTGGTGGGAGCTTTTCGATGGTGTAATCGACCTCTTCTTCGGTGTTGTACCGGCTTAGGCTGAAGCGGATTGAGCCGTGGGCAGCGGTGAAGGGCACGCCCATCGCGCGCAGGACATGGCTGGGTTCCAGCGAGCCGGAGGTGCAGGCCGAACCGCTGCTGGCGCAGATGCCGTATTTATCCAGCATCAGCAGGATCGCTTCGCCCTCGATGTACTCGAAGCTGATATTGGTCGTATTGGGCAGGCGATTATCCGGATCGCCGTTGAGCCGGCAATCGGGACATGTTTCCAATATTGCCTTCTCAAGTTTGTTGCGCAGGGCTTTGACTTTATTGTTCTCGGCTTCGAAATTTTCTGCAGCTAGCTCGCAGGCTTTGCCGAGGCCGACGATTCCGGGGACATTTTCCGTGCCGGCCCTTCGTCCCGCTTCCTGATGGCCGCCTAACATGAACGGCGACAGCCGTGTACCTTTACGGACGTAGAGGACGCCCACGCCCTTGGGCGCGTGCAGCTTATGACCTGAGAGGCTTAGCAGGTCTATATTGCTTTTCGAGAGGTTCAACGGGATTTTGCCGACAGCCTGCACAGCATCGGTATGGAACACCGCTCCTTTGCTTGTGACTAATTCGGCGATTTCCTCGATTGGGAATACGACGCCAGTTTCATTGTTGGCGTACATGATTGTCACCAGAACGGTATCATCGTCGAGCTGCTCTTCCAACTCAGCTATGTCGAGCCGGCCCTGCCTGTCCACGCTCAGCTCGACGACCGTATAGCCGTGATTTTCCAGGTCCCGGCAAACCGCCAGCACAGCCGGATGCTCAACTCTTGTGGTTATGACTGTGCGCCTGTTCGGAGCGGCGGCAAGTGCACCTTTGATAGCGTTATTATCGCTTTCGGTGCCGCAGCCTGTAAAAACAATCTCGCTCGCATCGCAGCCGAGCAGATCGGCCACCTGCTCGCGCGCCCGGCGAATTCTTCGGCCTATCTGACCGCCGAACGTGTGCATGCTCGAAGGATTGCCGTACAGCTCACAAAACAGCGGCTCTATCTCTTCAAGTACTTCCTCGGCTACTTTTGTTGTAGCGTTGTTATCGAAATATACGGTCTTCATGATTTACTCTCTGTGATTGTGGGGCTCTTTAGCGGACTCTTTGTCCTCTTCGACAAATAGTTTTTCCGAGACGAACTCTCTAAGTTTGGCCTCGACAACGTCTTTCATCGTGAACTCAGTCAACCTGCACTGGGCACACATTCCTCTGAATGCAACGATGACTTTATTTCCCTCGACGTCGATCAGTTCGATATTGCCGCCGTGCGCTCTAAGTGCCGGCCGGATTTGTTCGTTAACAGTCTGCTGAATGAGCTGTATCTTTTGGATGTTCGTCAGCTTGCCGGTCCGGCGAGGAGCCGGGACGGGAACTTCTTTGACCTTGTCTCCCTGTACTTTTTCTATAATCTTCTCGATTTCGCCTTGGCAGCCGCCGCAGCCGCCACCCGCTTTGCAGTAATTCGTTACTTCTTCGACGGTTGTCAGGTCGTTCTCGATAATGACACGCTCGATTTCCTTATCGGTTACTCCGAAGCACGTACAAACGAGAGTACCCTCAAGCTCGTGCTTTTCCTTACCGCCGCCTCGATAATTTTCAATTGCGGCTTCGAGCGCTTCTCTGCCCATAACCGAACAGTGCATTTTCTGCTCAGGCAGCCCGCCAAGATAGTCGGCGATATCTTTATTGGTTACCTTGGCGGCTTCGTCTAATGTCAGGCCTTTAATCATCTCGGTCAATACAGATGATGTTCCGATGGCGCTTGCACAACCGAACGTCTTGAATTTTGCCTCGGCGATTTTACCTTTTTTATCAAGCTTGAACGTCAGCTTCAGGGCATCGCCGCAAGCCAAAGAGCCGACCTCGCCGATGCCGTCCGGATTTTCCACTTCACCAACATTCCGCGGATTGAAGAAATGGTCCTTGAGCTTTTCCGTGTATTCCCACATGGTCTCATTTCTCGTATATCATATATCGTATATTGTCATTCCTGCGAAAGCAGGAATCTACACACATCCAACATTTTGCTACTTACTGCTTTTCAACGCCTGTTCTACATCGGCTATTATATCTTCAATGTTCTCAGTGCCGACTGATACACGAATATAATCGTTTGTTACGCCGGCTGCAAGCTGTTCTTTTTCGTTTAGCTGCTGATGAGTAGTGCTGGCCGGGTGAATTACCAGGGTTTTGCTGTCGCCGATATTCGCCAGATGGCTGGCCAGTTTGACGCTGTTTATAAACTTTACGCCGGCTTCTTTTCCACCCTTGATTCCGAAGCCCAGAATAGCACCCTGACCGTCAGGCAGGTATTTTTTGGCCAACTTGTGGTCCGGGTGCGATTCGAGACCCGGGTAGTTTACCCAGGTTACCTGCGGCTGTTTTTCGAGCCACTGTGCCAGTTTCAGTGCGTTTTCGGAGTGCCTTGGCATACGCAGATGCAGTGTTTCGAGCCCCTGTAAAAACAGAAACGCATTGAACGGCGACATGCAACTGCCCATATCTCGCAGGAACTGGGTCCTGGCTTTGATGATATACGCCAGCGCGCCAACGGCCTCGACATATTTCACACCGTGATAGCTCGGATCAGGTTCAGTCATTTCAGGGTAACGGCCGTTAGTCCAGTCGAACTTGCCCGAGTCGACAATCGCGCCGCCAATGCTTGTGCCGTGCCCGCCGATGAATTTCGTGCAGCTATGAACGACAATGTCGATGCCGTATTCGAAAGGCCTTAAAAGAATCGGTGTCGTAACGGTATTGTCGCAAATCACCGGCATACCGTGTTTATGAGCTATATCGGCGATCTTGTCATACTGCAAAATATCATTCTTGGGATTGCCGATGGACTCGATATAAATCAGCCTGGTATTGTCTTTTATCGCCTTGGCGAAATTCTCCGGGTCTTTCGGATCGACAAAAGTCACCTCAATGCCGAGCTTGGCGAAAGTATGGCTGAAAAGCGTCACCGTCCCGCCGTAAAGTGAATTCGAGGACACAATATGACCGCCGGCACCGCAAATGTTGAAGATGCTCACATATATAGCCGACTGACCCGAGCTGAACGCCAGGCCTCCCACTCCGCCTTCCAGGGCCGCCAGCCGCTTTTCCAGCACGTCATTCGTCGGATTCATCAATCTGGTATAGATATTCCCGAATTCCTTCAGCGCAAAGAGATTGGCCGCGTGGTCCGTATCCTTAAATACATAACTGGTTGTCTGATAAATCGGTACGGCTCTGCTTAAAGTATTTGAATCAACTTCCTGGCCTGCGTGCAGAGCTAACGTCTCCAGGTGATAATTCGTATTTTCGTCCATTTTATTACCTCATAAAAATCTAAGAACAGCAAACCAGCAACGAGGGTAAGCTGTCGTTCATTGCCGAATATGCAAAGGCAATCTACCTCACTACTTCCATAGTAACTTCTGCGGCCCTCTTACCCGAAAGCAGCATTCCTCCAAACGTGGGTCCCATTCTTGGAAGACCGAATGTTGTTGCGGCAGCCATCCCAGCGACAATCAAGCCCGGATATATCTCTGTTGTATTTTCGACAACCGCATCTTCTGATTCTTCAACACACATTGCTCCGAAGCCTTTTATTTCCACTAAACCTCGCTGCTGTAGTGATCGAACCACGACGGCATCGTGTCCGGTTGCATCGAGCATGAGCCTGGATTCGATGGCCACCGGGTCCACACAGGTAATCGCTCTGGGCAGCGCCGATACCGGCGTCCAGTTAATCACCGCCCCGCAGACCCTGCCGTTTCGCATCACCACATCGTCGAATTTCGTCATGTTCAATATCTTGACGCCGGCATCGCAAGCCGCGGCAATCAATTTCGAACATGCGTGTGGTCCGTCGGCAACATACAAACCATCCGATGCTTCCTGATAAGGTACACCAATCTCGTCAAGGACTTCCTGGGCGGGCGCCCTGACCGTCACCTTGTTCATCAGGTAGCCGCCTATCCAGAATCCGCCGCCGAGGTAGTTGTTACTCTCGACAATGAGCGTCTTTTGGCCCTGTTTAGCGAATTCCATCGCCGCGACGAGCCCGCTGGGACCGGCACCTATAACAATAACATCGTTCTCGATGTGGTCTTCAAATTCTCTTATGAATCCAGTTACGATTGCCCTGGTTACATCCTTTTCTGTCGCTTTTGAAAAAATCATACTATCATCTCCTTCTAAGAATACGTTATGTTCCGGCGTAACGGCAATTTCCGTCCGGCCGTTATGGAGGAACTTTACCTCCAAATGATGTTCAGCATTTTTATCCAAAAATTTTATTCTTTGCTTGTTACGTAAATTACCTGCTCGGCAAAAAGATTAGGTGCAAATCTTACCCGGCTGAGAGCTATTTTATTCAAAGGAATCCTTTTTTCGACTTTCACACTCAGCTTCCTGCAAAGCTGATCGAAATCTTTGAGCGATAAGCAATGTATGTTAGGCGAATTGCACCAGTCAAATGGAAGCTGCCTGGTTACTGGTGCTTTGCCTTGTATGAGCAGTTGTGCCCTGCATCGCCAGTGAGCGAAGTTCGGAAAGCTGACGATTACTTTCCTGCCGACCCGAAGCAGTTCAGTAAATACCTTTTCGGGATTTTTAATAGTCTGAACTGTCTGGGACAATATGACGTAGTCAAAACTCTTGTCGGTGTAGTTTTCCAAACCTTGTTCAATATCATGTTGAATGATAGGCAGCCCTTTTTTTACACAAGCCATGACAAGGTCCTGGTCAAGCTCGATACCGACGCCTTTAATGTTCTTGTCGGCCGTAAGGTTTGCCAGCAACTGGCCGTCGCCGCAGCCAATATCAAGAACTGTGCTGTTTGGCTCTATCAGAGATTCGATCTCCTCGTAATCGATGCGGGTTCGTGTAGCCTGCTTAATATTAAGCTCCGGTGAATTGTCATGGATTGTTGATTTGCTGCTTATCTTTTTCACTTCGGGCCGATGGGTCGCATCCAGGAAGCCGGATATAAATGAGCCCAACGTATCAGGCTCCAGCAGAAATGCATCATGACCGTACGGCGAGGCAATATCGCAAAAACTAATGTCCTTATTGTTAGCCACAAGGGCGTTGACTATAATTCTGGATTGAGCGGGTGTGAAGAGCCAGTCGCTTGTAAAGCTGATTACCAGGAACCTGCATTTCGTATTTGCAAAGGCGTTCTTTAGAGAACCGTATTCTTTTCCGATGTCGAAGTAATCCGACGCTTTTGTTATGTAAAGATAACTATTGGCATCGAATCTCCCCACAAAACTTTGCCCCTGATGGTCCAGATATGTCTCGACGGCAAACTCGGAGTTGAAAT